>DATNAI010000349.1:0-14893 GCA_035572875.1 Castellaniella sp.
TCGCCGAGCGCAATCGCCTTGCCGTTGGCGGTGAATGGAAAGCGGCCCACGCGTACGGCGCGCCCTCTCGCGCGCGCCTGCGCCTCCGTCAGGCCTACATGCGCCACCTGCGGATGGCTATACGTGCAGGCGGGAATGCGCATGACGTCCAGCGGATGCGGCTCGCCGCCAGCGATGGCCTCCACACAGGCGACCGCCTCGTGCGAAGCCTTGTGGGCGAGCCAAGGAGCGCCAGCCAGATCCCCGATCGCATACACGCCCGGCTCGTGCGTAGCGCCCAGAGCGTCCGTCACCACATGGGAGCGCTCCACGCGCACAGCCGTCCGCTCGAGGCCCAGGTCTTCGTGATTCCCGACGATCCCCGCCGCCACCAGCACCACCTCGGCCTCGAGCGTGCGAACGCCCCCCTGAAGCTGGATCCGCCACACGCCGCCGGCCCGCTGGCTGCCGATCATGCGCGCGCCCAGATGGAGCTCCATGCCCTGCTTGCTCAGGGCAGCCGCCACATGCCTGGAGATTTCCTCGTCCTCCGGGGGCAGCACCCGGTCAGCCATTTCCACGATATGCACCTGGACGCCGAGCGCATGATAGAAACTGGCAAATTCAACGCCAATGGCACCCGCGCCAATGACCACCATGCGGGGCGGCAAAAATCCGGGCGACAGCGCCTCCCGGTAATACCAGACGCTGCCCGGATCGGGATCCAGGCCCGGCAGCACCCGCGCACGGGCCCCGGTCGCCAGGATGACGTGGGCCGCCTGAAAGGAACGTGCATGTGCGGAGTCCGGCACATTTTCGAGGCGGACGCTGCCCGCGCCGCCTAGGCTCGCTCGGGCGTGAATCACTTCGACGCCATTCTTCTTCAGCAGATAAGCCACGCCGCGCTGCAGCTCGCTCGCGACCTTGCGCGAGCGAGCCACCATGGCCGACAGGTCAGCCACCGGGGCGCCCACCGCGACTCCGTAGCGATCCGCCGATCGGATCAGCCGCAGTACGTCGGCCGACCGCAAGAGCGCCTTGGTAGGGATGCACCCCCAGTTCAGACAGATCCCGCCCAGATCGGCCTGCTCCACCAACGCCGTGCGCAGTCCCAGTTGTGCGGCCCGGAGGGCGGCCACGTAGCCACCCGGACCACCTCCAATCACCGCCACGTCGTAATCGTAGTCGACCGATTTCATGATGCCTTCAGATCAGAGCTGCCAGGGGGTTTTCGATGACGCGGCGAAAAGCGTCCAGCCACTTGGCCGCCGCCGCGCCATCGATGGCGCGATGATCGACCGATAGCGTGACGGTCATCATCGGCGTCACTTCCACGCTTCCCTCCGGACCTGCCACCACTCGGCGCTCGATGGCGCCGACCGCCAGGATGGCGGCCTGCGGCGGATTGATGATGGCGGCAAATTCCGTCGTCCCGTACATGCCCAGGTTGCTGACCGTGAAGCTGCCGCCCTGATATTCCTGCGGCGAGAGCCTGCCTTCGCGGGCCCGGGCCGCCAGAGCGGCGATTTCCGCGCTGACCCGTGACAGGGACTTGTCGTGGACGCCGCGAACGACCGGCGTAATCAGCCCGGAAGGCGTCGAGACCGCCACCGACACGTCTACACCGGCATGGCGAATCAGCGCCTCGTCGGTCCAAGTGACATTCATGTCCGGGCAATCCATCAGGGCCACGGCCACCGCCTTGACGATGATGTCGTTGATCGACACATGGCGCCCGGCCTCGTTGATCTGCCGGCGCAGCGCGGAAAGCGCCTCCATGCGGCACTCGGACCGAAGATAAAAGTGCGGGATCGTAGTCTTGCTCTCGAGCAGGCGGCGCGCGATCGTGCGCCGCATGGCGGAATGGGGAACCGCCACATCGCCCGGTACCCGCAGCGGCGCCGGTTCTGGCACGACCGCCGTCTCCACCGGCGCGGTCGACGGCCGCGCCGCCGTGGCGCGCGCCAGCGCCGCCTGCACGTCACGCTTCACGATCCGGCCGTGCGGGCCGCTGCCGGCCAGCCCCGGGAGCGGCAGGCCCGCCTGCGCCGCCAGCCTGCGGGCGAGCGGGCTGGCGAACACTCGGCCCGATGCCGCAGCGGCAGGCGCCGGGGACGCCGGACCGGCCGGGCCCGCCGACGCCGGCTCCTTCAGCGGCCCGCCGGCCGGCTGCCCCGCCAGCAGCGCCTCCACGTCGACATCCCGCTCGCCGTCGTCCAGCAGCACCGCGACGGGAGCCCCTACCCGGGCCTCATGACCCGCCGCCACCAGGATGCGTCCGAGCCGCCCCGCCGATTCCGAGACAAACTCGACGACGGCCTTGTCCGTCTCGATTTCGGCCACGCAGTCGCCGGCCGCGACGGCATCACCCTCCACCTTCGCCCACGCGACGATGACAGCCGATTCCACGTTGGCCGACACCTCGGGCATTCGCAATAGCGTCGCCATATCAATTGCTCCCTTGGGCCCGCGCGGGAGCGCCCTGTCCGGCCATGGCGCGCTCCAGTCCCTCCATGACTTCTTCGGTACGGGCACAAGCCGCGCGTTCCAGAATCCTGGAAATGCTGGGGGAGGCTTCGCCGCCCGTCACGCGGAGCACGGGCTGGTCCAGCCAGTCAAAGAATCTGCGCTGGATTTCATCGCCGAGCCAGCTGCCGTAGGCCGTTCCGGTCGATCCCTGTTCCACGATCAGCACATTGTTGGTCTTGCGAATGCTGGCGCCCACCGTCTCCCAGTCCAGGCTCGCACGGTCGAGCCAGCGCAGGTCGATCACCTCGGCGTCGATTCCCGTTTTCTCCACCGCCTCCAGCGAATGCCGGACCATCGACAGATACGTCAGCACCGTCACGTCCTTGCCCTCGCGGCGCACCGCCGCCCGGCCCAAAGCCGTCTGGAAATCGAAATCATCCACCGGCGCCAGACCGGTGCTGCTGTACAAGTCCACATGTTCGATCACGAGCACGGGATCCTCGATGTGCAGCGCGGCGTTCATCAGCCCCACATAATCGAAAGGCGTGGACGGCGCGACGATGCGCCACCCCGGACTGGTCGCGAAAATGCCGGCAGGGTCCATGGAGTGCTGGGAACCGTAACCCGTGCCCATGGCCACCTTGGAGCGCAACACCAGCGGCATGCGGATGTCTCCACCAAACATGTGGCGCGCCTTGCCGATCTGATTGAAGACCTGATCAGCCGCCACCCACAGGAAGTCGGGATACATGAACTCCACCACCGGCCGGAACCGGCCGTTCATGGCGATGCCTCCTCCCAGCCCCGCGAATGCATTCTCGCTGATCGGCGTACCGAGGACACGATCCGGGAAGCGATCATGCAGGCCCCGCGTGGCGCCGTTGGTACCTCCCTTGAGACGATGGACGTCTTCTCCCAGGATCACGATGCGATCGTCCGCTACCATGCGACGCTCCATGGTCTCGGCCACCACGTCGATGAACTTGCGCTCCTCGAGCTTCCCCTTGAAGGTGGCCTGCTCCTCGGTGCGCACGCCGCGCAGCTCGTGGAGTTCACTGCGGACGCCTACATCGCGAAATCCCGGGTCGGGCCACAGGTCGGGCCGGATGCGGCGCTTGCCCGGCCGCTCTGGATCGGCTTCGATGAGGGCGGCCACGGCTTGACGCATCGCCGCCTGCATACGCTCGCGCAGGGCCTCCAGATCCGCATCGGAGATCATCCCGCGGTCTTTCATGCGCCGGCCCAAAGCGGCCAGCGCATCACGGTTGCGCCACTGCGCCTCTTCTTCCTTGGAGCGATAGCCGAACGCACTGCCCGGATAACCCCCATTCTGGTGCAAATAGCGATAGACGTCCGCCTCGATGAGCGTGGGGCCGTTGCCGGCCCGCATGTGGGCCACGGCCTGCTCCATGGCAAGATGCACGGCATAGGCGTCCATGCCGTCCACCTTCCAGCTGGGTATATTGAAAGCACCGCCGCGCGAGGACAGGCGCGGCTCGGCCGTGGATTCTTCGACCTTGGTGGAGACAGCGTAACGATTGTTCTCTATGAAGAAACACAGCGGCAGCTTCCATGCCGCCGCCAGGTTCATGGATTCCAGCACCGATCCGATGTTGGTAGCTCCGTCTCCAAAGAAGGTGACCGAGACATCGTCGGTGCCGGCGTGGCGGTGCGCCCACGCAGACCCTGCGGCGAACGGCACCCCGCCCCCCACGATCGCGTTGGTGCCCATGACACCCGCTTCGGCCCAGCGAAGATGCATGGAGCCGCCCCGCCCCCGGCAGAACCCTTGCGACAGGCCCAGGATCTCCGCCAAGGTGCGCTGCAGCAGCGCTTGCACGTCTTCCCCCAGGGGCGCACGGGGATCGGCGCGGCCGGGACGCAGATAGGCCAGCGATTTCGCCAGGAAATGATGGTGCCCGCGGTGCGAACCATTGACCTGGTCCGATGCGCGCAGGAACGCGAGCGCGCCCGCGGCTCCGCCTTCCTGGCCAATGCTGGAGTGTGCCGGGCCATGCACCAGTCCGTCCATGGCGAGCTCCACCACGGTTTCCTCGAAAGCCCGGATCAAGTGCATGTGTGTCAGCAGCGTTCCCAGTACGGCGGGGTCCGCCGCCTTCCAGTCCTTCTCGGTGACACGCAGCTCCGACCACGCCGACGCCGGCGCGAGTGCAATCAGTTTTGACATAAACGAACTCCCGATCAAATGTATCCGTAGGCCGACCAGCCGCCGTCCGCGACGGCGACGTGGCCATTGATGAACGCCGCGTGGTCCGAAGCCAGGAACAGCACCAGGGCCGCAATCTCTTCGGGCGTACCCAGGCGCCCCAGCGGCGTGCGCCTGGACAGCACGTCCACATCCATGCGTCCCCGCGCCACCAGATCGTCCACCAGCGCGGTGCGCACATATCCGGGCGCAATGGCGTTGACCCGCACGCCCAATGGCCCCCACTCCACGGCCAGCGATTTGGTCAGCATGGCCACTGCGGCCTTGCTGGCGCAATAGGCGGCCCGGTCGGGGGCGGCGACCACGCCGTACATGGAGGCCGTGTTGATGATGACGCCGTGGCCACGGGCCGTCATGAGGCGGCCAGCCTCGCGGGCGCAATAGAACACCCCATTCAGATTGACGTCGATGGCTTTGCGCCACTGATCGCCCGTAAGCTCCAGCGTCGGGCAATTCATGGAGATTCCGGCGTTGTTGAGCAGGACATCGACGCCGCCCCAGGCCTCGTGCGTCTCGGCAAACGCCTGCCCAACAGCGGATTCGTCGTTGACCAGCCCCTGGTGGCACCGGACTTCCAGACCGGGATTCGCAGCCTCCAGTTCGTTGCACACGGACTCCATGGCCGCGACATCCATGTCGAACAGCACCAGCCGCGAGCGACAGGCCCCAAAGGCGTGCGCCATCGCGCGCCCCAGACCACTGCCCGCGCCGGTAATGAAAATCACCCGGCCGGCCAGGCCGTCAAAACCATCTCCGCGCGCCATCCTGACCAGCGCGGCCATCGAGTCCTGCATGTTCGTTTTCTCCACAACCATTGCCATGCGCCGCCTATGAGGCGCGAATCGCCGGATCCGGAATCACTGCCCGGCCGAAAGGTCGGGCCGGTAGGTCGTGATGTCGTCGTACTGCACCAACTCGACAATGTGGCCTTCCGGATCGCGAAGGAAGGCGAGCCACGTGCCGGGACGCACTTCGACCGGCTCGGGTCCCGTCATGAATGAGAGACCGTGGGCCCGCACGCGACTGCAGGCCGTTCGGATGTCATCGATGATGAACGTGATGTAGCTGCTGCCCGGTTGGTCCAGAATCAAAGGAGGCTGTGCGACCGCCTTCGGCGGCGACTCGGGCGCGAGCAGCTTCAGACGCTCGCCGCCAGAGGCCTGCAGCCGCACCACGACATAGGCCTGGTTGCTCAAGGCAGCCTGGCGGGCCTTCGCGGCGGAGACCCGAATCTCGTTGACGAACACGAGCCCAAGCACCGTCTCGTAGAACGCGCGCATCTTCGGCAAATCGCGGACATTCAGACCCACTTCCAGGGGCGCGACCATTTTCATCGACACTTCCATCTCCTCGGCGAACACTATTCAAACGGCCAGCCACTCGTCCAGAAGGGTGGGATGCGCAGCAAGATCACCCGGCGTCCCTTCAAAAACGATCTGGCCGTGTCCCATGACACAAACCCGGCTGGAAACCTTCAACGCGATCGTGAGCTTCTGCTCGACCAGGACCACCGCGACACCACGACGCTGAATGTCCCGGATCATGTCGCCCACCGCCGCCACGATCTTGGGCGCCAGCCCTTCGGTGGGTTCGTCAATCAGCATCACCAACGGGTTGCCAAGCAGCGCCCGGCACATGGTCAGCATCTGCTGCTCTCCGCCCGACAGGCTGCCCGCCATCGTGTTGCGGCGTTCCTTCAGGCGCGGAAAGTAGTCGAACATCTGCTCGACCGTCCAGACCGGGGCCCCATTCACGGCGGGCTGGACCCCCAGGCGAAGGTTTTCGTCGACCGTCAAATTGGTGAAGATCTCGCGCTCCTCGGGGACATATCCGATGCCGCTGCGACACACCAGGTAAGGACGGCGCCCCGCCAGGTCCAGGCCCTGGAGACGGACGAAACCCGCGGCTGGCGGCACCAGTCCCATGATGGCCTTCAGGGTTGTCGAACGGCCGGAGCCGTTTCGCCCCAACAGACTGATCACCTCGCCTCGCGCCACGTTGAAACTGACGCCGTGGAGAATATGGCTTTTCCCGTAATAGGCATTGAGGCCGGAGACTTCCAGCAATGGATCGGTGCTGTCGGCCATCATGCCGTTTCCTCGCCGAGATAGGCTTCCTTGACAACCGGATTGGACCGGATCTCGTCGGGCGTGCCGGTCGCCACGATGCGGCCATACACCAGCACGCTGATGCGGTCGCTCAGGCCAAACACGACGTCCATATCGTGTTCCACGATGAATAGTGTCTTCCCCCGAGTGATGTCGCGAATCAGATCCACCGCATAGTCGGTTTCCTCGCGCGACATCCCTGCCATGGGCTCGTCAAGCAGAACGACCTGCGGTCGGGACGCAAGCGCCATGCCGATTTCCAATGAGCGTTGCTCCGAATAGGACAGCTCGCTGGCCAGCGTGGAGGCGCGATTCGCCAGGCGCAGGCGCTCCAGCAGCTCCCGGGTCTCCCGGGTGACTTGGGTCCGGCGCGCGATGGACTGCCAGAACACATACTGCAAGCCATGCTGGCGCATGACGGCCAGACGCAGGTTTTCAAACACGGAGAGGCCCGGAAATACGTTCGTGATCTGGAACGAGCGCGCCAGCCCCAGGTGATTGACGCGATCGGGGGGCAAGCCGGAGATCTTCTGATTGCCCAGAAACACTTCCCCGGCGCTCAAGCCCAATTGACCCGAAATCAGATGGAACAAGGTCGACTTCCCGGCGCCGTTCGGCCCGATCAATGCGTGGCGCTCGCCAGGAACCAAATCAAGGTCCACCCCATTGATAATGTCGATGGAGCCAAACGACTTGCGCACACCGCGCAACGAAAGAGCGGATTGAGCGTTCATGTCGATGCCCCCGATGCCACCGCCGGATCATTCGCCTCATCGGAGCCACGGGTGGCCGCCTCGATGGCCGCTCGCCATCGCCGCATGGCCTCGCGCAACACCAGCAGACCGATGGCGAACAGCACCAGGGGCACGAGCCATGTCGCGGCTGCAAGCGGGCGCCAGGACTCCCCGAACAGAGAGATGGCCGGCCATGCCTTGCCGCCGAGACGCGCCAGAGAAAGATAATCCTGAGAAAAAATGCGCTGGAGCATTTCCACGGAAAAGACAGTGCCACATGCCAGCAGCGCCGCCGCCACGCCATGCAGGACGAAGGAGGCCGCGAGCGCGCCAAACCCGCAACGGCGCACGCTGGCGGCTACCGTCTGCACCAGTCCGGCTATGCCACGCGGGACGAACAGCATCACGGCCACGAAAAGCAGCCCCTTGTAAAGCAGCCAAGAGGTGGTCAGGTCCGACACCACATAACCGAAGAAAGTCATCAGCGCCGCACCAATGGCCGGCCCCAGAAAGAAGGTCACGCCGCCGATGTAGCTATTAAGCAGCACCTCGGCCGACAGATCGAGATTGAACAGGACGTAATTGGCCGATTCGATGTTGATGGCCTGAAGGGCGCCGGCCACCCCGGCGAACATGGTGGATACCGCAAAAACAAGCACGCTGGCCATGTGCACGTTGTAGCCGAGGAACCGCAGGCGGCGCGTGTTCTCCCGCAACCCCAGTGCGACCCGGCCCAGCGGCGTACGCGTAAACAGATACAGCAGCCCCAGGCACAGCAACACCCACGCGAGGGTCAGGTAATACACCTGAACGTTGCTGCCAAAGGACAGGCCGAACGCCGGCATGCGCATGGTCGAGACACCGGCCTCACCGCCAAACCACCCGCCCAGGTGCGGCGCGAGCGAATACAGCAGTTCGCCGATCGCAAGAGTGATCATGGCGAAATACACCCCCGTGCGCTTGGTCGCAAACCAGCCGGCCACCAAACCGACCAGCAATCCCGTCACGGCTCCAACGAGCGGCATGAACGGCGTCGGCAACAGACCGGCCCCGCCCACCGCATTCATCGCGTGCACCGTCGCAAAAGCGCCGACGCCGAAGAACGCCGAATGCCCGAACGACAGCATCCCGGCCTGTCCGCACAACAGGCTGAAAGCGCAGGCGAACAGGCTCGCGATCAGCATCTGAATGCCGGCGTTGACCAGCGCGGGCGACAGCACCGCCGGCGCGAGCACCAAAGCGAGAACAATGATCGCGCCCAGAATGATCCTGGAGTCCATGGCCCTACTCCTTTTCACCCAGCAGGCCATACGGACGCACCAGCAGGATGACCAGCATCAGAGCGTACGGAATCGTGCCCGAGAGGCTGGAGAGCTTCAGGGTCAGCAGACCGCCGACCTCCCGAGCCCAGTCCCCCAACCCCACCAGCGCGAGCAGACTGGCCATGCTGTAGTCCACACCGATGCTGAAGGACGTGATCAGCCCGATGAGCAGGGACGCCAGCAACGCACCCTCCAGCGACCCCAGTCCGCCGATCACCACCACGACAAACACCATGACGCCAAGCTCGATCGCCATATTGGGATTCGTGGTGTAGAAGGCGCCGGCGACCGCCCCGGCCAGGCCGGCCAGCGCCGCCCCCACACCAAAGACCACCATGAACACCACCGGCACATTATGTCCCAGTGCCTCCACCATGGCTGGCCGGTGAATGGCGGCGCGAACGATGATGCCGACCCGCGTGCGCGTCAGAAGCAGATAAATGACGACGAACATCGCCAGCGCCACGGCGCCGATCAGCAGTCGATAAAACGGATAGGTCGAAGGACCGATCTGGAACGCCGAGAACGACAGTGACGCGGGGATCCGATAGTTGACCGGAAAATTGCCGAAGAACAGCTTGACGAATTCGGCGATGATGAACGACAGGCCGAAAGTGAGCAGCAATTCGTGCGCATGGCCGTATTTGTGCACCGGCCGGAGAAAATAGCGTTCGGCCACGACGCCCACCAGGCCCACCAGCGCAGTGGCCACCACCACCGACAACCAGAACCCCAGGTAAGGCTGCAGCGCATACGCGAAGTAGGCGCCCAGCATGTAGAACGATGCGTGCGCGAAATTCAGGATGCCCATCATGCCGAAGATCAGGGTCAGCCCCGCCGACACCATGAAAAGGAGCAGCCCGTAAATCACGCCATTGAGAAGCGAAACGACGAAGTAGTCCATATTGCCAAGCCGGAATGGGGCGTTACGCAGGATCCGGAACGCCCCGTGCGAGCGAAAACGGGGTCATCAGCTCGGGCGACGCATCTTGCAAGTGCTCTGGACCGGTGCCTCGGCTTCGGACGCCGCCAGCAGCTTCACAGGCTTGAACCCCATGTCCGTCCCGTCCACCTTGAACTTCGCACCGGTGGAGACCTCCGAGACCACCATGGGCAGCAAGACCTGGTGATCGGCCGCCCGCATGGTCCACGCGCCCATCGGGGTGTCCAGCTTGGTCTGCTCGATCTGGACGGCCAGCTTGTTGACGTTCAGCTTGCCGTTTTCAGGGGCGACCTTCTTCAGCGCCGCGCCGACCATCTCGATACCGAAAAGGGTCTGCGGCTCGACATAGACGGGGTAATGACCGACCTTGGCCTTGAACTCGTCGGCCATGGAAACGCCGGCCCCCCCGTTGGCTTCCGCATCGAACGGGTGCACCACATAGGCGCCCAGCGCCACATGCCCGGCATTGGCGAGATTTCCCGGCTGATCCAGGAAGGTGGTGGCAAAGCGGGCCTTCAGGCCGCCGGCCTTGGCGGCCTTCATGAGCAGCAGCAGGTCATTGGACCAGTTGCCCGTGATCACCGTCTCGGCGCCGCTGGCGATGATCTTCTGCACGTACGGAGAGAAGTCCTGGATCTTGTTCACGTCATGCAGCGTCTCGCCCACGACCTTGTAGTTGCCCTCGGCGGCATCCCGCTCGATGGCATGCTGCATGTCCACGCCCCAGGAATAGTTCTGGTTGATGGAATAGACCTTCGTGCCCAGCGTGTTGGCGGACTTCATGGCCCGGACCAGCGCCTTCACGCTGATGTCGGAATTCCCGGCAAAACGGAAGGCGTGGAAATTGCATTTGCTGCCGGTCAGCTCCATGGCTTCGGCACCCACATTGAGGAAGAGCACTTCCTTGCCCGGGTTGCGGATGTCGTACTTGCGAATATCCTCGCTGAGCTGGCCCGCAACGGCCGATGAGGCGCCCTGGACCACCATCTGCGCACCGTCCGCGATCGCCGCCTTCAGCTTCTCGGCGGCTCCCGCCGGGGTTCCCTGGCTGTCATATTGCAGCAGCTTGATGGGTTCGCCACCCCAGCCGCCCTGGGCGTTGAGCCGTTCCACCGCATAGCGCGTGGCATCCCGGTACATCAGGCCCGTGGAGGCCTGGGGACCCGACAGCGTTTCCACGATTGCGATCTTCAGCGGCTCTGCACTGGCCATGCCGCAGGCCACCGACAGGGCGGCACAGAGCATCAACGGTTTAAAAATGGCGCGGTTTGCCATGGGATTGTCTCCTGATTTCAAGATATCGCCCGGCCTCATCACCTCGGGGGCCGGGTCGAAGAACCGTTTTCCAACTGGTCTGACAGGTGAGTCTATTAGTCGCTTTTTTGGCTGTCAATCATAAACCGGCCCAACAAGGGTTTTCACCGATATGCCGGCGCCCGCGATTCTCCCTTCTTCTAGGATTGAAATTTATTGCGATATATCAATGCGTTATACGATAATTCCGGGAAGCGTTGCGTCGAAATCCGATCGCATGGCCTTCGGGCTGTGGGCAACATGGTTCCGTAAAAGCTGTCAGGCAGCTTGTGGCGCAATCCCGCCATGCTCTAATATCAGCCCATGAAGACACGCGAACCGCAGCCCGACAGCACCGCAGCCCCGACAGGACCCAGGTCCGAAGCAGGCCAGCGGGCGGCTGAACCCACCAGTCTCCCCGACGAGATCGCCAGTGTGCTGATCGCGGCCATCCGCAACGGCGCCTACGGCGTCGGAGACCGGCTACCCAGCGAACGCGAACTGTGCGAGGAATTCTCCGTAAGCCGCGCCGTCATCCGGGAAGCCCTGTCGCAGCTCAAGTCCGAGGGATTGGCCACGTCCCGAGCCGGCAGCGGTGTCTTCGTCACGGAGCCGAACTACCAGGACGCCTTCCGCATGCAGCCGGTGGACCTGGACGAGAAGCACTCGCTGGCCATGGTCATGGAGCTGCTGTCCGCCTTCGAATCGGCGGCGACTCGGCTCGCGGCCCAGCGGCGCACCGAAGCGGACCTGAAGGCCATCCGCCGGGCACTGGTGGGCATGGAGTACGAAATCGCCAACGACCATCTGGGTGACGAACAAGACTTTGCATTTCACCAGGCCATCGTCAACGCCACGCACAACCCTCACTACCAGGCGCTCAGCAAGCACCTGGAACACAGTGTCCGGCGCCTCATCCGCCGCGCCCGCAGCAATACCAAGGCCAACTCAGCCGATCTTGTGGAGGCCGTGCAGGAAGAACACAAAGCCATTTTCGCGGCTATCAAGGCCGGGGACCCGGCCGCGGCCGCGCAGGCGGCCGAACAGCACCTCGCCAATGCCGCCAAGCGGCTGAGGCTCTACCTGAAGATCTGACTTCGTCGAGGAACCGGAATGATCAGTTTCCAGCACAAAACGGTGGTGATCACCGGCGCCACCGGAGGGATAGGGCGCGCGACGGCGCAGCTGATGCATGCCTCTGGCGCCGGCATTGCCCTGTGCGACCTCTCCGTATCCAGTCTGGAAGCTTTGCGTGTCGAACTCGCGGCAACGGGCGGCTCCGGCCTGATCAGCAGTCACCCGCTGGACGTATCGGACTCGACGGCGTGCGACGCGACCCTGCGCGATATCACTGCCATCCATGGGCCGGTCGACCATCTGGTGAATGCCGCCGGCATCTACCCCGAACAGAAAGTCGAGCACATGACCGACCAGCAGTGGCGCGCGCTCATGTCGGTCAATCTGGACGGCACCTTCTACATGTGCCGCGCCGCCCTGCCGCACTTGCGCGAGAACAGCTCGATCGTGAACCTGTCCTCGATGGCGGGCCACCGCGGCAGCTTTGCGCACGCCCACTACGCGGCCTCCAAGGGCGGCGTGAGCAGCCTGAGCAAAAGCCTTGCGCGCGAACTCGCACCCCGGACACGCGTCAACATCGTCGCCCCGGGCATCATCGCCACCCCCATGATCGAACAGCTGGTGCGCGAGAAAGGTGCCGCCCTGATCGGCGACACGCCGATGAAACGCTATGGCACCGCACGTGAGGTGGCGGGCGTCATTGCCTTCCTATGTTCGGAACTCGCCTCCTTTGTCAACGGCGAGACGGTGCATGTGAACGGCGGACTGTATATCGTTTAGGGTAGCGCGGGCAGGAGACACGCCGGTGCACCAGCTGCGGGCCACCGGGCTGCGCCCCTCAATATCCAAGGTAGGCGCGCTTGATGTGGGGGCTCGCGAGCAGTTCGCTCCCGGTGCCCTCCTGCACGATGCTGCCGTTTTCCAGTACATAGCCACGGTCGGCAAGCTGCAGGGTCTGGAACACATTCTGCTCGACCAGGAGCACCGTCATGCCGCCGGAGGTGATGCGCCGGACGATGTCGAACATCTGGTCCACGAGCAACGGCGAAAGGCCGACCGAAGGTTCGTCGAACACGAGCAGCTTGGGCTCCGCCATCATGCCGCGTGCGATGGCCACCATCTGCTGTTCGCCCCCTGACAGCGACCCTGCCATCTGGTCCAGCCGCTCGCGCACGCGCGGGAAGATCTCCAGCACCTCGGCCATCCTGCGCCGTGCATCGGCGCGCGCCGCCCGTTTGTAGGTGCCCATCAGCAAGTTGTCGCGCACCGTGAAGGTCGGAAAGAGCTGCCGTCCCTCCGGAACCATGGTGATGCCGGCGTCCACGATCTCGAATGAAGGCTTGTTGGTCAGATCCCTGCCCTCGAACTCCACCCGCCCTTCGGTGGCGGCCACGACGCCGCACAGCGTCTTCAGCGTCGTCGTCTTGCCCGCCCCGTTGGCGCCGATCAGCGTGACGATCTCGCCGGCATTCACATGGAAGCTCAGCCGGTTGAGGACCTGGGTCTTGCCATATCCGGCGCACAGATTGGTGATGTTAAGCATGCCGATACCCCTTGCCCAGATACGCCTCGATCACCTGCGGATTCTCGACGACCTCCCGAGGTGTGCCGCTGGTCAGCACCTGCCCCTCGTTGATGACGATGATCCGATCGGACAGCGCCATGACCGCCTGCATCATGTGCTCGATCATTACCACCGACACCCCCGATTCCCGTATCCGCCGGATCATGGCGATCGCCCTCTCGATATCGGTAGGATTCAGCCCCGCCATGACTTCGTCCAGCAGCAGAATCCTGGGGCGCGTCGCCAGCGCACGGGCCACCTCCAGCCGCTTCATCCCGCCCACGGTCAGGCTTCTGGCTTCGACCTGCAGTTGGTCGGCCAGCCCCGTCTGCTGCGCGATCGCCAGCGCCTCGGCCTCCGCCTGGCGCCGGTCGGTGGTGTGGATGAACGCGCCCAGCATGATGTTCTCGAGGACCGTCAGACCGGTGAAGGGTTGCGCAATCTGGAAGGTCCGGCTCAGCCCCTTGTGGGCGAACTGGAAGGGTGCGCGGCAACTCGTCCAGCCGCCGCCACGCTCCAGCATGCGCACCGTCCCGCTGTCCGGCCTCAGGAAACCCGACAGCTGGTTGAACACCGTCGTCTTCCCGGCCCCGTTGGGACCGATGATTCCCAGGATCTCGTTTTCGTACAGCGCCAGCGAGACATCGTGGGTGGCGCGCAGACCACCGAAGTTCTTGAACAGGTGGCTGGCTTCGAGCACCGGCTGTTCACCCCGCACGCAGCCGCTGGCCAGCGGCTGCACCGCGCGGCGTTCCCCGTTTCCGCGGCCCAGATAGGGCAGGCGAGCGAGAATCGTCCTTTCGACATAGCCGCCCAGGGCGCCGACCAGCCCATGAGGAATGGTGAGGACGACGACGACCAGTATCACACCGTAGATGAGGCCATGCACGCCGTTGCCCACGCCGCTGAGCCAGGCCCGGGCCAGCTCGGCAATGGGCAGCACCAGGAAGGTTCCGGCTACCGGTCCGGCCACGGTTCCCATGCCGCCGATCAGGGCGAACATGGCGATCTGAATGGAAAGATCCAGCGAGAAGGCCGAGGCGGGATCGATGAACGTCAGATAGGTAATGTGGAACGTTCCCACCACGCTGGTCAGCATGGCGGAGAGTACAGCCGCCAGCGTCTTGACTCTGGCCGTATTGATGCCCACCGCCAGGGCGGCATCCTCGCGCTCGCG
>DATNAI010000350.1:0-2378 GCA_035572875.1 Castellaniella sp.
GGCCTGCTGCCCGAAGACATCGGGACCAAAAAACGTCGACGGATTCATCATTCCCACCCCTCCAACAGCACGGCCGGACTCGGCGCGGGCCTCACGCGCACAGGGGCTCCAGGGCATTGCTGAGCACCTGCACACCTTGCATGAAATCGTCCAGCTCCATGGCTTCGCGCGGATTGTGCGAGCCGTTCTGATTGCGCACGAACACCATGCCGCTGGGAATCCCCGCATTCGCCATCAAGGCCGCGTCATGTCCCGCGCCGCTCGGAATCACGTCGTGAGCCAGTTCCAGTGCCGCGCAAGCGGCGGAAAGCGTATCACATACCCGCACGTTCATCGTGGCCGGGGCCGACAGGACTCGCCGGTCAAATTCGAACGCCACTCCGCGCTCGTGCGCAATCGCCGAGCATTCCGCCCGCACCAGCTGATAAAAGGCCTCCAGCGTGTCCGTACTGCGGCTGCGCGCCTCCAGGCTGAATGCGACGCGGCCCGGAATGCGCGATACAGCATGATCCGCCGGATCGGTTCCCACGATCCCCGCCGTCAACACCAGATCTGTACCGCGTTCGAGCAGCATGCGCCAGTGTTCATCCAGCCGCATCAGCAGGTCAGCCACCGCAAACATGGCGTCGTGCCTCAACCAGCGGGGCACCACCCCCGAATGCCCCGCCTCCCCCTCGCAGACAACGTGATTGTGGCGAAAATTGCCACGGATGCTGGACACCACGGCCACCGGAAGGTTGCGCGCCACCATGACCGGTCCTTGTTCGATATGGAGCTCCAGATACGCTTTCACATGAGCGAGATCAAACAGCCGCTCACCGGCCCGAATGGCCGTCATGTCGGCACCCAGCCCCTGCATGCAGTCGCCCAGGGATTCCTCTGCGCCGCGGCGCCTGAGCGCAAGGTCGGCCTCGGACAGTATGCCGAGCAACGCGCTGGATCCCACGTAGGCCTTTCCGAACCAGGCGCTTTCTTCGCCCCGCAAGCCGATGACCTCGAACGGACCGCCCACGCCCTCGCGGCGACGCGCCACCAGACACAGCAATCCGGCCACCACCCCCGCCAGGCCATCGTAGTTGCCGCCCTGAGGCACCGAATCCATGTGAGAACCCATCCAGACAACCGGATCGCCGACCGGGGTCTCCGGGAAACGGAATATCAGGTTGGCGGCCCGGTCGGCCTGTACGGTCAGACCCTCCGATTCCGCAAAATCGCGCAAATAATCGGCGGCCGCCGACTCACCACGCCCATAGCTTTCGCGGGTGATACCCACACCGTCAAACGAAAACTCACGGACGTCAGCGAAAATCTTCTCCGCCAGCCCGCGATACCGAATGAGATCGATCGTCATTGCGCAGCACCTTCAAGATTACAGCCGCCACAGCGGGCTACCCCGATTGCTGCGCCATGCGCAGCCAACTGTCGGTCAGATCCGCGTCCAGGGCGAGGGCGCCCGTCAGTCCGCTGACGGACTGAACTCCCGTCTCATCACAGAACCTGACCAGGTCATCGGTGATCTTCTGCATAATCCCGGGATCCTGGAACGACGCAGCCCCCACCTGCACGGCGCTGGCACCCGCCAGCATGAACTCCACGACGTCTTCAGCACACGCGATGCCGCCACAGCCGATGATGGGAATGCTGACGCTGCGGTGGCACTGGTACACCATGCGCACTGCGATGGGCTTGATCGCCGGGCCCGACAGGCCGCCCATGACATTCCCGAGCCGCGGCTTACGCGTATGGACGTCGATGGCCATCCCCAGCACGGTGTTGCCCATGACCAGGGCATTGGCGCCACCGGATTCGGCCGCACAGGCAATCTCCGCCACATGCGAGACGTTGGGCGTGAGCTTGGCCCACACGGGAAGCATCGTCTCCGACTTCACCGCCCGCATGGCCGCGCAGGTCGCTTCCGGATCCATGGCAAACGCCAGGCCGTCGGCCTCCAGGTTGGGGCAGGAAATATTGGCTTCGATAGCCGCCACGCCAGCCACCGACAGCCGCGCAGCCGCCTGCGCGAATTCGCCCACAGTGTCAGCCGATACGGACACAACCACCGGCGTGCCGAACTGCAGATAGGGCGGCAGCACATGATCCAGAAAGTAGTCCAGCCCCTTGCTGGGAATCCCGATGGAATTCAGCATGCCTGCGGCAGTCTCGGCCACCCGCGGCGTCGGGTTGCCGGGCCGGCTCCTGGGCGAGACGCTCTTGATGACCAGCGCGCCCAGCTGATTGAAATCCAGCGCCTCGGCGTATTCGATGGCAAAGCAGCCCGAAGCCGGCATGATGGGGCTGCACAAGGATAGGCCATCGAGATCCACTGCCAGATCAACCATAGTGCACCTCGCCCACGACATCGCGGATGGCAAATACAG
>DATNAI010000351.1:0-5228 GCA_035572875.1 Castellaniella sp.
CACGGAATCCGTCGGCGACGAGCTACCGGAAGCCGAGGCAGCCACTGGCGGAAGTCCCGCCGGCGTCGCGGGGACGACGACGGGCGCCTTCAGGTCGTCCCTCACCGGTTCCTGAAACAGCCATGGCACGACGATGACAGCCGCCAGCACCAACGCCAGCGCACCGATGAGGCGACGCCGGGCCTTGGCGCGCAACTCCTTGAGCTGGGCTTCGTTGGTTCCGCGGGTGCGTACTGGCGCACGCTTTTCAGAATCGGCCCCATGGCGAAAAAACATCGTGCCCAACCCCCTGAGAAGGCGGGTCAGCGGCCCCGCCCGACATACGCTGCGGTGTCCCTGCCTTCCTGGCGCAGGACCTCGAGAACCGGGCCTACTGTTGCAAAGGACCCGAAAACGAGAATTCTATCATTGTCGGTTGCCTGCTTACGCGCTTCTGCAAAGGCTTGCTGCGGAGTGTCAAATGTTGAAACCTGCACGTCACGATGCGCAACCGCCGGGCGTGGCGCCGTGCGCACGCCCGGCTTTTTGGCCCGGGTGATTTCGCTGGTATGCTCGATAAAGGCGTCCGCGGGGACCTCTCCACCGCTGACCCGGCGCGCCACCTCGGCCAGCTCCTGGGCGCTCGTGCCGCGCGGCCCCCCGAGCGATGTACACATCCAGCGGTCAATGCGCCGCGCCATGCGCTCCAACGTGTGTTCTATGTCCTTGTCATGCAGCATGCCCACGACCGCGTATGTATGCGGATAATGCCCCATGGCGTCCAGGCTCTGCCCCAGGGCGGCAGCTGCGTGGGGATTGTGTGCCACGTCCAGGATGATGTGCGGCAGCCCGGGGAGAATCTGTACCCGACCGGGCAGGTTCACGTTCAGGAGTCCCTCCCGCACGTCCTGCTGGGTGACCACCAACCGATCCCCCAACGCCTCGAGGGCGGCCAGCGCGGCGGACGCATTGATGAGCTGATTGGCGCCGCGCAGGGCCGGATAGCCGAGTGCCGCGCGCCGCTGGCCGCGCCCACCATACGCCCACTGCTGGCGATCGCCCGAGTAGTTGAAGTCCACCGCAAAGCGCCACAGATCAGCGCCGATGTCCCGCGCGTGATCGAGCACAGTCTGCGGGGGCAGCGGATCGGCGCAGATCGCCGGACGGCCCGGGCGAAACACGTGGGCCTTTTCGAAACCGATCGCTTCACGGGTGTTGCCCAGCCACTGCATGTGGTCCAGGTCCACGCTGGTCAGAATGGAACAGTCGGCATCGATGATGTTGACCGCATCCAGGCGCCCCCCCATGCCGATCTCGAGTACCACCGCGTCCAGGCGCGCCGACTGAAAGAGCAGGAACGCCGCCAGGGTTGTCGTTTCGAAATAAGTAAGCGAAATGTCACCGCGCGCGGCCTGCACCCGCTGAAGCTGCTCGATGATGGCTTCGTCGCTGGCTTCTTCGCCGTTGATGCGAATGCGTTCATTGAAACGCAGCAAATGGGGTGAGGTATAGAGACCGACGCGGTAACCGGCGGTGCGCAGGATGGAGTCCAGCATGGCGCACGTCGAACCCTTGCCGTTGGTGCCCGCCACCACGATCTTGACGCAATCCAGCGAGATGCCGAGCCGTTCGGCCACGGCTCGGACACGATCCAGACCGAGGTCGATGGCCTTGGGGTGCAGGGTTTCCAGGTAATGCAGCCAGTCCGCCAAACAGGCGTCCCCGGCGGGAGCAGTTCGAGTCATGAGCGTACGTCAAATCCAGACATGAAAATGGCAGGTGCCGATGTTAGCACCTGCCATCGCTCGTCAAGCCGGCATCCCTGTCCGCCGTAACGGTACTGGCCTATTTGCGCCGGGCCGGCGGGACGTCCGTGCAGTGGCCGTCCGCAATTTCGGCCGCCATGCCCACCGACTCGCCCAGCGTCGGGTGAGGGTGGATCGTCCGGCCGATGTCCACGGAATCCGCGCCCATCTCGATGGCGAGGGCCACCTCGCTGATCAGATCGCCGGCATGGGTGCCGACGATGCCGCCCCCTAGGATGCGCCCCGTTTCCGCGTCGAACAGCAGCTTGGTGAAGCCCTCGTCCCGGCCATTGGCAATGGCGCGGCCAGACGCCTGCCACGGGAACAGACCTTTCTTGACGGCGATACCTTGCTGCTTGGCCGCGTCCTCCGTCAGCCCAACCCACGCGACCTCCGGGTCCGTATAAGCCACCGAGGGGATCACGCGTGCATCAAAGAAGGACTTCTCGCCCGCGATCACTTCAGCCGCCACGTGCGCTTCATGCACGGCCTTGTGCGCCAGCATGGGCTGTCCGACGATGTCGCCAATAGCGTATATGTGGGGCACATTGGTGCGCATCTGTCGGTCCACGGCGATGAAACCGCGATCACTGACCGCGACCCCTGCTTTTTCAGCACCGATCTTCTTGCCGTTGGGGGAGCGCCCGACTGCCTGCAGCACCAGATCGTAGCGCTGGGGATCCCGGGGTGCCGACTCGCCCTCGAAGCGCACCCAGATGCCATCGTCCTTGGCTTCCGCACCCACCGTCTTGGTATTCAACATGACATGATCGAAGCGCCGCGCATTCATCTTGTCCCAGACCTTGACCAGGTCGCGGTCGGCGCCCGTCATGATCGTGGGCAGCATCTCGACCACGTCCAGGCGCGCGCCCAGCGCTGAGTACACCGTGCCCATCTCGAGCCCGATGATGCCACCGCCAATGATCAGCATCCGCTGAGGAATGGCCGTCAAGGCGAGCGCACCCGTGGAATCGACGATGCGCGTATCATCGGGCAGGAAAGGCAGTTTCACGGACTGGCTGCCCGCCGCAATGATTGCCGAAGCGAACTTCACGGTGGTCTGGCCGCCATCCGCCTGCGCGACCGCCAGGTGATGCGGATCGGCGAACGTTCCGACTCCCCGGATGACCGTGACCTTCCGTGCCTTGGCCATGCCAGCCAGACCGCCAGTGAGTTTCCCGACCACCGAATCCTTGAAGCCGCGAAGCTTGTCCAGATCGATCGAGGGCTCGCCAAAACTGATGCCGTGCGCCGCCAGGGATTTCGCCTCCTCGAGCACGCTGACCGAATGCAGCAGGGCCTTGGACGGGATACAGCCCACGTTCAGACACACCCCGCCCAGAGTGGCGTAGCGCTCGACGAGCACGACACTGAGCCCCAGGTCGGCAGCCCGGAAGGCTGCCGAATAGCCGCCAGGGCCGGCGCCCAGCACCAACACGTCGCATTCCGCACCTGCCTCGCCCGAGAATACGGCGGCCGCCGGGGCTTGCGCCGATGGCGCGGCGGACGATGATGGCGCTTTGCTCGCAGGCGCGGCAGCCCGGGCCGGTTCGGCCGGCGCAGCAGGCGCGGCCGCATCGGCCGGTTCGACGGTCAGAATCACGGAACCTTGCGAAACCTTGTCGCCCACCTTCACCTTCAGCGACTTGACGACGCCGCCCTGCTCGGCCGGAATCTCCATGGAAGCCTTGTCGGACTCCACCGTGATGAGGCTCTGCTCCGCCTGAATGGTATCGCCCTCGCCCACCAGGACCTCGATGATCTCGACTGCATCGAAATCGCCAATGTCGGGAACCTTCAGTTCGACGGTAGCCATGCGCGCCCCTTACAGAATGATGCGGCGGAAATCCGCCAGAAGACCGGTCAGATAAGCATTGAACCGCGCGGCCGCCGCGCCATCGATGACCCGATGATCGTAGGACAGCGACAAGGGCAGCATCAGCCGCGGCTGGAACGACTTGCCATCCCAGACAGGCTGCATGGAGGACCGCGACACCCCCAGGATGGCGACCTCGGGCGCGTTGATGATGGGTGTGAAGTCCGTCCCTCCGATGCCTCCCAGCGACGAGATCGAGAAGCACCCACCCTGCATCTGGGAGGGCGAAAGCTTGCCCTCGCGGGCCACTTTGGCCAGATCAGCCGTTTCAGCCGCGAGTTCCAGCACGCCCTTGCGATCGGCATCGCGAATCACCGGCACGACCAGCCCGTTGGGCGTATCCGCGGCAAATCCAATATGGAAGTAATGCTTGTAGACGAGATTGTCTCCATCCAGTGAAGCATTGAACTCCGGGTACTTCCGAAGCGCCGCCACCACGGCCTTTATCAGGAAGGCCAGCATGGTGACCTTGGGGCCGCCCGCCTTCTTGTTTTCGCTGTTGAGCTGCTGACGAAGCGCCTCGAGTTCGGTGATGTCGGCCACGTCATTGTTGGTGACGTGAGGAATCATGACCCAGTTGCGATGCAGGTTCGCGCCCGAAATCTTCTTGATCCGCGACAAGGGCTTGGCTTCGATATCCCCGAATTTGGCGAAATCGACTTTTGGCCACCCCAGGACGCTGAAGCCCTCGCCGGCAGGCAACGCGGAGCCCACCGGACTTGCCCCGCCCGTGGCCAGGGCCTGCTTGACGTAGCCGCGGACATCGTCGGCCGTAATCCGGTTCTTGGGTCCGCTGCCTGTCACCTGGGCGAGGTTCACGCCCAATTCCCGTGCGAATCTGCGCACCGATGGCGAGGCATGCGGAAGGTTGCGCAAGGGCACATCGGACTCGGCGAACGCGGCCGTCGGAGACGTGCGCGTCGGGGACGCCGGCGCCACCGGAGCGGCCTTTGGCGCGGGCGCCGCAGCTGCAGGAGCGCTAGCAGGCGCTTGCGCCGCTGGCGCAGCGGGAACGGATGCCGCGGCAGGCGCCGGTGCTGGTGCGGCTGGGGCGGATGCCCCCGACGTCTGCACCACCAGGATTGCGGCTCCCTGGGAAACCTTGTCGCCGACCTTCACCTTCAGCGATTTCACCACCCCCCCCACGGACGCCGGAATTTCCATGGAGGCTTTGTCGGATTCCACCGTGATCAGGCTTTGCTCGGCCTGAATGGTGTCGCCCTCGGCCACCAGCACCTCGATGACTTCGACAGCATCGAAATCACCAATATCCGGCACCACGACGGTCTGCTCGCCGCCCGAGGCGGGCGCCGTATCCGGCGCAGGAGCGGCCGTCTCGGGCGCGGGCGCAGCCTGGGGCGCTGACGCCTGTTCAGCGGGAGCCGGAGCCGGTGCCGAAGCCGCGGCATCGACCCCCGAATCGGTGGATTCAACCTCGAGGATCACGGAACCCTGCGACACCTTGTCGCCGACCTTGACCTTCACGGACTTGACGACGCCACCGTGAGAGGCGGGGATCTCCATGGACGCCTTGTCGGATTCCACCGTGATCAGGCTCTGCTCGGCCT
>DATNAI010000352.1:0-2561 GCA_035572875.1 Castellaniella sp.
GCTGTCGCTCGCACAATGGCTGCGGCCCGTCATGCAATTTGCCCTTCCGGTGGCGGCGGTCGTGGCCGTGCTGACGCTGGTCGCCTCGCCGTGGTCGTACGGCCAGATTGCCGAATACCGCCAGCGATTCGAACAGCGATCAGACCTGTCGCGGATCTCCGCCGGACAGTTCATCGAGACGGACGAAGGCAACCGGGTTTTCTTTGCCGAATCGCCGAAGCGTCCGGGCGACGAGCTGGGCAAGGTCGTGGCCCGCATCGTCGAACCCGACTGGCTCAGCGTGATTACGGCCGAGAGTGCCGCCATCCGCGCGGAGCCCAACGGGGACCGATTCCTGGTGCTGGGGCCCGGCCATCGCTACGACCTGAAACCCGGCACGCCGGAAGTCCGCTTGCTGGACTTCGATCGCTACGGGGTGCGTATCGAAAGCCGTACCGACCCGAGCTCGCTGGAAGCCGCCCGGCTGGCAGCACTGCAGGAAATCAAGGCGCGCCCCACGCTGGAATTGCTCCATGGCGGCGATCTGGAATCCCTGTCGCAGCTCATGTGGCGCCTGGCCCTGCCGCTGGCCGTGCTCAATCTGGCCCTGATTGCGCTGCCCCTGGGGGCGGTCAACCCGCGCCTGGGGCGATCGGGCGACCTGATGATCGCCGGACTTGTGGCGCTGCTCTATATGAACCTCATCAATCTGTCGCGCGGCTGGATCCTCAATGGCGTGCTGCCGTTCGGCGTCGGAGTCTGGCTGGTCCACGCAGCGTTCCTGGCGCTGGGCCTGATCATGTTGTGGCGGCGTACCCGGGTGTCCCGGCCCAGGCGGCGGCGCAAGGCGGTTTCCTGACGTCCGGGGCCTGCGAATCGTCGGCGGCGTGACAAATATTCTTCCTGCTTTGAGACTACACTGGAACCGATCCCGGCGGATGCCGTCAATACTCCGGCTGCCCGCGCAGCCGGTTCGCCGTAAATAAGTACATCCATTGATGAACAGGAGACTTGAATGAGTGATATTCCGCGCATTCCGCTATTGATCGGCGGGAAACTGGTCCAGTCCAACACCAAGGAATGGCGCGACATCATCAATCCGGCGACCCAGGAGGTCATCGCCCGGGTGCCGTTCGCGACGCCCGAGGAACTCAACCACGCCGTATCCGATGCCGCCGAGGCCTTCAAGACCTGGCGCAACGTCAGCCAGGCCAAGCGCCAGCAGGTCATGATCAACCTGGCGCGTCTGCTGCGCGAGAACACGACCCGGATCGCCGAGGCGCTATCTCATGAACATGGCAAGACGTTGCCGGATGCCGAGGGCGAAGTCGGCCGGGGCATCGAGGCCGTCGAACATGCCATTTCGGTCAATACCCTGCAGCTCGGGGAGTTCGCCGAGAACGCCGCGACGGGCATCGACGTGTACTCGATCATCCAGCCGCTGGGCGTCTGCGCCGGCATTACGGCGTTCAATTTCCCCGTGATGCTGCCCTGCTGGATGTTCCCGGTGGCCGTCACGGTCGGCAATACCTTTGTGCTCAAGCCGTCCGAGCAGGACCCCACCGCTTCCCTGATGGTCGCGCAACTGGCCCTCGAAGCCGGCTTGCCACCGGGCGTGCTCAACGTCGTGCATGGTGGACCTGAAACTGCCAACGCACTTTGCGATCACCCCGACATCAAGGCCATTTCCTTCATCGGCTCCACGCGAGTGGGCACGCACATCTACGAACGTGCCTCGGCCGCCGGCAAGCGCTGCCAGGCCATGATGGGCGCGAAGAACCACAGCGTCATCATGCCCGACGCCGACCGCGAGGCGGCCCTGAACTCCATGCTGGGGGCGGCCTTCGGCGCTGCCGGAGAGCGTTGCATGGCCATCTCGGTGCTGGTGCTGGTGGGCGAAGCCCAGAAGTGGCTGCCGGATTTCGTCGAGCGCGCCCGCAAGCTGAAGGTCAACGTGGGGATGGACCGCAAGGCCGACCTCGGGCCGCTGGTTTCGCCGCGTGCCAAAGAGCGCGTCATGGGCCTGATCCAGAAAGGCGTGGACGAAGGCGCGGAACTCGTGCTCGACGGCCGCAACATCAAGGTCGCCGGCTACGAGAAGGGCAACTTCGTCGGCCCCACGATCTTCAGCAAGGTCAAGGGCGACATGACCATCTACAACGAAGAAATCTTCGGGCCGGTGCTGTCGGTCGTACTGGTCGATACGCTGGAAGAGGCCGTGGATTTCATCAACGGCAACCCCAACGGCAATGGCACCTCGATTTTCACGCAGGACGGGGGCGCTGCGCGCTACTTCCAGAATCACATTGGCGTGGGTCAGGTAGGGATCAACATCCCGATTCCGGTGCCGGTGGCCTGGTTCAGCTTCACCGGGTCGCGGGCGTCCAAACTCGGCGATCTGGGGCCCAATGGCAAGCAGGCGGTGTACTTCTGGACTCAGACCAAGACCGTGACGGCCCGCTGGACGGCCCACCATCGCGAGGTCAACACGACGATCGCCATGCGCTAGCGCATCGGCCAGCGCGGCGCGATCCCCGGATCGCGCCGCGGCCCGGTTTCTGTGCGGCAAGGGCCGCGACCCC
>DATNAI010000353.1:0-6942 GCA_035572875.1 Castellaniella sp.
ATTCGCTGGTGCCCATGGGCGCCAAGGCCGCAGGCATGAGCTACAGCCGCCTGTGTGTGGAAATTCTGGCCACGGCGCGCTGCAAGGTGCGCGCCCCGGCCGGGGCGCATTGAAGGAGCACGGAACGTGTTTGCGGAAGCCCGCCTCACCAACCTGATTGCCAACCTGCTGGCGTTGCTGGCAGTGTTGGCCATCGTGGCCGGCGCGCTCATGTGGACCATCCGGCGCCCCTATTTCGCCATCGAACGCATCGAAATCGCTCCGCTCTCGGCTGCCGGCCTGCAGTACGTCACACCCCTGAGCCTGCAGACGGCGCTGGCCGGCCGTGTCGAGGGCAATTTCTTCCTCGTCAATCTGAACCAGGTGCGCCGCATGATCGAGACCACGCCGTGGGTGCGGCACGCCTCCGTGCAGCGCGTCTGGCCGGCCACCTTGCGCGTGCGCATCGAAGAAGAGCAGCCGCTGGCGTACTGGAATGAAAACCAAATGATCAACACGTGGGGGGAGGCCTTCACGGCGAACCGGGGCGAACTGCCCGACGACCTGAGCCTGCCGCAGTTGAATGGGCCGGCCAGCTCGGAGCGCCTGGTCGTGCAGCGCTATGCCGAGATCGCGCGCTGGTTCGCGCCGCTGGGACTGAGTGTGCGCGAGGCCACCCTGACGCCGCGCTACGCGTGGGAAGTCGTGCTGTCGGACGGCGTCCGCCTGACCCTGGGCCGCGATCCGGCAGCCGACACCACGGATCCTCACGGCCGTTCGGGGGCCCTGCCGTTTGCCGCGCGCATCGAGCGTTTCGTGCGCGCGTGGCCGGAGCTGACCCGCCGGCTGGGCACCCGCCTGATTGCGAGCGCTGATTTGCGCTACCCGAATGGATTTGCCATCACCCTGGCCCCTGAAAACAACGCCTCGAAGTCCAAATCATGACCCGTGACATCAAAGATCTGATCGTTGCACTCGATATCGGCACCAGCAAGGTGGTCGCCGTCGTCGCCGAGATCCTGCCGGATGGGGGGTTCGAGGTGCTCGGGCTCGGACAGCATCAGTCCGAGGGCATGCGAAAGGGCGTGGTCGTCAATATCGAGTCCACCGTCAACTCCATCCAGCGGGCGCTGGAGGAAGCGGAGCTCATGGCGGATTGCAAGATCCGCGAGGTCTACACGGGAATTGCGGGGAGCCACATCACCAGCTTCAACTCAAGCGGGATGGTGGCGGTGAAGGACAAGGAGGTCACGGCTACGGACGTGGCGCGGGTGATCGAGACGGCGAAGGCCGTGAACATCCCGACCGACCAGCAGGTGCTGCACGTCCTGACGCAGGAATTCATCGTCGATGCCCAGGAAGACATCCGCGAGCCCATCGGCATGAGCGGCATGCGTCTGGAAGTCCGCGTCCATATCGTGACGGGCGCGGTGAGCGCGGCCCAGAACATCGTCAAGTGCGTCCGCCGCTGCGGACTGGAAGTCCAGGACCTGATCCTGCAGCCGCTGGCCTCCAGTCTGTCCTGCCTGACAGTGGATGAAAAGGAACTGGGCGTGGTGCTGGTCGACATCGGCGGCGGCACCACCGACATTGCCATCTACACGGGTGGCGCGATCCGGCATACGTCCGTCATTCCGATTGCCGGGGACCAGGTGACCAGCGACATCGCCGCCATGTTGCGCACTCCCACGCCGGATGCGGAAGAAATCAAGCTGCGGTATGGCATCGCCAAACAGGTGCTGGTGGATGCCGAGGAAATGATCGAGGTCCCGGGGCTGGGCGACCGTCCGAATCGCAGTGTCAAGCGTCAGGCGCTGGGAGCGGTGATCGAGCCGCGTCTGGAAGAATTGTTCGGTTTCGTGCAGCAGGTCGTCCGGGAGTCCGGCTACGAGGAGCTGCTGTCGTCGGGAGTGGTGCTGACAGGCGGCACAGCGCTCATGCCGGGCATCGTGGAGCTGGCCGAGGATGTCTTTCTCAAGCCGGTCCGGGTGGCCGTTCCGATGTACGAGGGAAGTTTGTCCGACGTGATGCGCAATCCGCGCTTCGCGACGGTGATGGGCTTGTTGACCGAGGCGCGCATGCAGCGCGCTCGCGGCCGCAAGGTTGCGCAACAGAAAGGGGCGGTGAAATCCATTCTGGCGCGCATGAAGGAGTGGTTCATGAACTAGCCAGGTCGCCGAGAGGCGGTTGCCCGGGAGCGTGTCTCCCGGACGTAGTGGGCCAGTCATGGATTTTCAGGGGCAGTTGTTCTGTTTTTCAGTATGTGAGGGAGTCAGACATGATGAATTTCGAAATGTTGGATACCAGCCGCAACGGGACCGTGATCAAGGTCGTCGGCGTGGGAGGGGCGGGCGGCAATGCCGTCGCGCACATGATTCATTCCGGGGTCCAGGGCGTGGAATTCATTTGCGCCAACACGGATTCGCAGGCGCTGGTGACCAGCGAAGCTCCGGTGCAGATTCGCCTGGGCAGAACTGGCCTTGGGGCTGGCGCAAAGCCCGACCAGGGGCGGGCGGCAGCCGAAACAGCACGGGAGGAAATTCGCTCGGCCCTGACGGGGGCGCACATGGTCTTCATCACCGCCGGCATGGGGGGCGGGACGGGCACCGGGGCAGGTCCCGTAGTGGCCGAAGTCGCGAAGGAATTGGGCATTCTCACCGTGGGCGTGGTGACCAAGCCTTTCGTCTTCGAGGGCAACAAGCGCATGCGGCTGGCCGAGGAAGGCATCCGCGAGCTGTCGCGCCACGTGCATTCGCTGGTGGTGGTGCTCAATGAGAACCTGTATGAGCTGATGGACGAGGACGCCACTCAGGAGGATTGCTTCCGTGCCGCCGACGACGTGCTCCATAACGCCTGCGCGGGCATTGCCGAAATCATCAACGTGGAAGGCAATGTGAACGTGGACTTCGAGGACGTGAAGACCATCATGGGCGAGCAGGGCCAGGCCATGATGGGAACGGCCGTCGCTGCCGGGACGGAGCGCGCCCGCATAGCGGCCGAACAGGCGATCGCCTGCCCGCTGCTGGAAGGTGTGGACCTGCATGGCGCCCGCGGCATCCTGGTGAACATCACCGCAAGCCGCACCCTGAAGATGCGCGAAACGCGCGAGATCATGGAAACCATTCGTAGTTATGCGTCTGAGGATGCAACCGTGATCTTCGGGACGGCATACGAAGAGTCGATGGGCGAAAACCTGCGGGTGACGGTCGTGGCGACCGGACTCGGGGCTTCAATCAACCGGCCTCAACTGGTGTCCAGCAACGCCGAAGTCCAGCGCAACGGCACGGACAACATGCCCGTGGTCGGTGGCCATGACTTCGCCGGTACGGACGTTCCCTCGGTCATCCGGCATCGCGGCAATGCCAGTGCCACGGCCCAGGTCCGCGCGCTGGAAGGCGCAGGCATGGATCACTTCGATATCCCGGCCTTTCTGCGCAAGCAGGCAGACTGACCCTTTCGGTCAGGTTTTGTAGGCCCTCACAGTATGGCTGCGTATCCCCGCGGCCAGGCGTCTGACGCGCGTGCCCCTGCCCCCTGGGGGTATGCGCGTCTTCGCATGCCGGAAGGCCGCCACTGACGGTTTGATACGCAAACCGTGGGGCTGAAACATCGTGGAAAACCCTCAGACCGGTTACAATGACCCCATTCCGGCGGCTCGCGCCAGCGTCGTGCGTCTGCCTTTCAGAACAAAGAAATCCATGCTCTTACAGCGCACCCTCAAACAAGCCATTTCCACCAAGGGCGTCGGCCTGCATTCGGGCCGCCGAGTGGAAATCACCTTGCGTCCGGCCGAGCCCAACACCGGCATTGTGTTTCACCGTGTGGACCTGCCGGAAATCGTCGATCTCCCGGCGCGTGCCGACGGGGTGGGCGACACTCGCATGGCGTCCGTCCTGCAACAGGGCTCGGTGCGTGTCTCCACCGTGGAGCATCTGATGTCGGCTCTGGCGGGGCTGGGCGTCGACAATCTGCACGTGGATCTGGATGCCGAAGAGGTCCCCATCATGGACGGCAGTGCCGGGACCTTCGTGTATCTGCTGCGTAGCGCGGGCCTGCTGGAGCAATCCGCGCCCAAGCGCTTCCTGCGCGTGCTCAAGCCGGTCGAAGTCCGGGAGGGCGAGGGCCCCGCGGCGAAATGGGCGAGGCTTGAACCCTACGATGGTTTTGCGCTGTCGTTCTCCATTGATTTCCGCCATCCTGCCATCGATGCGACCGCCAATGCGGCAGAGGTCGATTTTGCGCGGGACTCTTACGTGAAGACCATTGCCCGGGCTCGCACCTTCGGTTTTGCCAGCGAAGTCGAGGCACTGCGGTCCGTGGGGCTCGCCCGGGGCGGGAGTCTGGACAACGCCATCGTGCTCGATGAATACCGCGTTCTGAACTCGGACGGGCTGCGCTACGACGACGAATTCGTCAAGCACAAAATCCTGGACGCCATCGGCGACCTGTATCTGGCCGGCAAACCGCTGGTGGCCCGCTATTCGGCCTGCAAGTCGGGGCATGGCCTCAATAACCAGCTCGTTCGTGCGCTCCTGGCGCAACAGGACTGCTGGGAAAGCATCACGTACGAGTCGCCCGAACTCGCGCCGGCCGCATATACCCGCGATTGGAAGCTGGCCTGATCCGCCTTTTTGGCGGTCTTGGGGCCGCGCTCCGTCCGGATCCGCTGTTCACCACCCTGCGGTGATTGCCGGCCGTCCGGCACGAACGCCGCGGCGGGCGCATCGTCAGCCCTTGTGGTGGATGATCAACCGGCGGATGGCGTCGGCCAGGGGGCCAGGGGCTACCTGGCCGCCCAGCGCTTCGAATGAGCGCAACGCTTCCGTCCCCAGGGGCTGGATTTCCCGTATGGGCTGTTGAGTCCTGTTCAGGTCCGGGCGGGCGTCGATCCGGACGACAATCTGTTCGATAGGCCAGCCGGCCTGTTGCAGCCGACGGATCATGGCCGCCGTCATCTGGCGCAGCCGGGCGGCGTGGGCGGCCCCGGGTACCACCACCGTCAGCACGGGTCCCTCCCGTTGTGCGGCCCGGATGCGCCGCCCGAGCGCCGGGGCCAGTGTGCCGGCCAGCACGGCCTGCAGCGCCAGCAGTTCATGGGCGGTTTGCAACAGGTCCGATCCCCTGGGGTGGCGACCCAGCCAGTCCAGGGCCGGCACGCCGGATTGGCGCGAGCGCTGGACAGGTGCTGTTTTGGACATGAGCGAGATTCTGATTGAAAAGATTTTCCAACGAAACGAGAGACCGTTTGCTGTCAGGACATTCTAGCGTGTGGCTGAAGACTGCCGGGGTTTGCGTGGCGCTCGCGCTCGCCGGGTATGCGGGGGCCCGCTGGCAGGCCGCCCAACAGGCGGCGCGGGCGGAAATCCCGCCACCGGTGCAGCTATCCCTGGTGGGAGAATCGGCACGGTTGCAGGGCGGCCTCGCAGACCTGGCCATCAGGGTCGGCAAATTGCAGGGGCGTCTGGCGGCCATGGAGGCGCTGGCAGCCCGCGTGGCCGAAACGGCCGGCCTGGACTATACGGCGCCGGAACTGGTGCCGGCTCCCCGGGGCGTCGCCGATGCGGGGGCCGGCGGAGACCATGCCGGATCTTCGGCCGGGCGGGACGCGGAAACGGGTACGGCCGAAGAACTGGGTCGGCACATGGATCGCCTGGCGCGGCGTCTGGCGCGCCAAGAGGATGCCTACACCCTGGTGGGATCGGCGCTTTCGCGTCAGTCCGGACGCCAGGCAGGTCTGCCGACGGCGGCTCCGGTCGATTATCCGTACCTGAGCTCTTCCTTTGGCTGGCGGCGCCACCCTGTGCACGGCCGGCAGGCCATGCACGAGGGCCTGGACTTCGTGGCTCCCCGCGGCGCCGGGATTCGGGCCGCATCGGGCGGGATGGTGGTCCGTGCCGGGCCGGTGCGAGGATATGGCAGGATGGTCGAGATCGACCATGGGAATGGCCTGCGCACTCGCTATGCGCACGCCTCGCGGGTGTTGGTCCGGGTGGGCGACATCGTCCGGCAGGGCGACCTGATCGCCCGTGTCGGCAGTACCGGGCGCTCCACCGGCACGCACCTCCACTTCGAGATCCGGATGGCGGATTATCCGCTGGATCCGACTCTTTTTATTCACCGGGGCGTCCGTACACTCACGGCGGGGGGCGAGATGCGGCTGACCCACGAGGGCCGGGTCGGCCATGCGGGGGGTTGATAGCTGCGTTAAACTGCAGCGTTTACCTGTGATCGCGTAGGCGGTTGCACCTGACAACTCTTCGGGTCCGATTCTTTGCTGGCCCCTCGCGACGACACATTATGGTTTCTCTGCTAAAAACAATTATCGGCAGCCGCAATGACCGGCTGCTGAAGCAGTATCGCAAACAGGTCGCGCAGATCAACGCGTTCGAACCCGCCATGCAGGGCCTGTCGGACGACGAGCTGAAGGCCAAGACCGACGAATTCCGCCAGCGCATCGCGGGCGGCAAGTCGCTGAATTCCCTGTTGCCGGAGGCCTTCGCCGTGGTGCGCGAGGCCAGCAAGCGCGTCTTTGGCATGCGGCACTTCGACGTGCAGATGATAGGCGCCATCGCCTTGCACAACGGCAAGATCGCCGAAATGAAGACCGGCGAGGGCAAGACGCTGATGGCCACTCTGGCCGTCTACCTGAATGCGCTAAATGGCCGGGGCGTGCACGTCGTGACCGTCAATGATTACCTGGCGCGCCGTGATGCCGAATGGATGGGACGCCTCTACGGTTTCCTGGGCATGACGGTGGGCGTCGTGGTTCCCCAGCAGGAAAACGACGAAAAGCGCGCTGCTTATCGGGCTGACATCACCTACGGCACCAACAACGAATACGGCTTCGATTATCTCCGGGACAACATGGAGTACCGGCCGGGTGACCGGCGCCAGCGCAGTCTGGCGTTTGCCATCGTGGACGAGGTGGACTCCATCCTGATCGACGAAGCGCGCACGCCGCTC
>DATNAI010000354.1:0-8263 GCA_035572875.1 Castellaniella sp.
TGGATACCGAAAACGAACTCTTCGATGCCCGCCAGGCACTGACCAACGGCATTTTCGATCTGCGGATCGCCGAATACCGGTGGCTCAGCCTGTCGCACCGCCTGTTGCCGGCGCTGGGCCTGGGCGATCCATACAAAGACCAGCCCGACGAGGCGTCCAAGCTGCAATTCCCGGACGAGATCCTCAAAGCCTGCCTGACGCCGCTGCCCAACATCGGCGACCTGCAGCCGATCCAGGTCGACTACAAGTCCGGTCTCCAACCTCCGGAACTCAAGCCGGCCGGGGGAAGCAAGAAAGCTGGCGGCGGCTGGAACTGACGGCGTTCCCAGGTCAGTTCCAGCGGATGGCGCCGGTCGGCTTGGAATGTTGGCGACGGCTGTCTGACTGACCGAGGAGATCTGATGACGATGGACCATACGCGCCTTCGGCTGGATCTTTCCGCCCTGGACGCAGATTTCGTCCGGGTGCTGGAAGACCTGATCGATGCCCTGATTGCCAACGGCTCGCTGCGGCTGACCGATCTGCCGCCGCGAGCTCTGGAAAAGCTCAACCGGCGCAAGCAGACCCGTCAGCGTCTGCAGGATGCGCTGGATCTCATCCCTGACGATGATGCCATTTTGTAGGCCGGAAGAATAAATGGCAGCGCAACCCGAAGCTCCGTCCGGAAAGGAAATCCTGCAGGATGCGCCCCAGGCCCCGCCTGGGCCCGGACTCGCCGGGGTGACGGCGCAGCAAGTGCATGACGACTCGCTGCTCGCCAGCCTGGTGGTGATCACCCGCTTGCTGGGGCGTCCTTGCACCGCCCAGCAGCTCTCTTCCGGACTCCCCCTGGAAGATCAGAAACTCACTCCTTCGCTCCTGGCGCGGGCCGCCTCCCGGGCCCAATGCAGCGCGCACATCGTACGGCGCCGCCTCGGCAGCTGGTCGCGGGCCGTGCTGCCGGCCATTTTGCTGCTGAACAACCAGCGAGCCTGCGTGCTGATTCAGGAGCACCCGAAGTTCTATGTCGTGCATTATCCGGAGGCCGCCGAACCTGTCGAGGTCCCGCGCGCCGATCTCGAGGCCGAATACAGCGGCTTGGCGTGCTTCGTGCAGCCGCGCTATCGCACCGAAGGACGGACTCAGGACGCGCACATGCGCGCACGCAGCGGCCACTGGTTCTGGGCAGCGATGCTGGGCAACTGGAAGCTCTATCGCGATGCCGTGGCGGCTGCGGTCCTGATCAATATCTTCGCGTTGGTGATGCCGCTCTACACCATGAACATCTACGACCGGGTGGTGCCCAATAACGCGGTCGAAACCTTGTGGGCGCTGACCATCGGAATCGCGCTCGCCATGGTGTTCAATCTGGTGCTCACGGCCATCCGGGCTTTCGTGGTCGACATCGCCAGCAAGCGGGTCGATGTGGAATTGTCGTCACGCATCATGGAACAGGTCCTCGATCTGCGCATGGAAAGCCGCCCGGTCTCGGTGGGGTCGTTCGCGTCCAACCTGCGGTCCTTCGAGTCCGTGCGCGACTTCATCGCCTCCGCCAGCCTGACGACTTTGGTGGATCTGCCTTTCGTGGCGCTGTTCCTGGCGGTGCTCGCCTGGATCTCGCCCTGGATGGTGCTGCCTCCGCTGGTGGCCATTGCGCTCATCGTCGTTGTATCGCTGGTGTCGCTGGCGCGCGTCGAGAAGATGACACTGGAATCCTTCCAGGCGGGCGCCCAGCGCAATGCCGGCCTGATCGAAGCCCTGAACGGCATGGAAACCGTCAAGGCCCTCAATGCCCAGAGTTACTCCCAGCGCATGTGGGAGGAATCCACCCGCTGGCTGGCGGAGCTGGGCGCGCACATCAAAGTCACCTCGTCCGTGACGGTCAGCTTCGTGCAGACCTGCCAGCAGATCGTGAACATCAGCGTGGTGGTGATTGGCGTCTATCTGGTCCAGTCGGTGGGACTGACCATGGGCGGCATCATTGCGGCGTCCATGATTTCGGGACGCTGCCTGGCGCCTCTGGGGCAGGTCGTGGGCCTGATGATGCAATACCACAACGCCAAGGCTTCGCTGAAGTCCATCGACAACTACATGTCCATGCCGGTGGAACGTCCCGCCCATCACTCTTTCATGCCGCGGCCTGTCCTGCAGGGCGGTATCGAGTTCCAGGGGGTGACCTTCGCCTATCCGAATACCCAGGTCCCTGCGTTGGACGAGGTGAGCTTTCGCATCCAGCCGGGCGAAAAAGTCGGCATCATCGGCCGCATCGGGTCGGGCAAGACCACGCTCGAGAAACTCATCCTGAAGCTTTATGCGCCCACCGCCGGCACACTGCTCCTCGACGGCATCGATCTGAATCAGATCGATCCCGCCGACGTGCGCCGCGCCATCGGCTACGTGCCCCAGGACCCGGTGCTGTTCTACGGCACGCTCAAGCACAATCTGACCATCGCCACGCCGTTTGCTTCAGACGAGGACGTGCTGGCCGCTGCCCGCATGGCGGGTGTGGACGAGTTCGCGGCCGCGCACCCGGAGGGCTACAACATGATCGTGGGCGAGCGCGGCGATTCACTGTCCGGCGGCCAGCGCCAGTCCATTGCCATTGCTCGCGCGCTGGTGAACAACCCTCAGATTCTGCTGCTGGATGAACCCAGCAGCAACATGGATTACCAGAGCGAATCCCAACTGAAGGCGCGCCTGAAGGCCGCCGGTCAGGACAAGACGCTGATCCTGGTGACGCACCGCACGTCGCTGCTGGATCTCGTCGACCGGCTGATGGTGATCGACCACGGGCGCATCATGGCCGACGGGCCCAAGGCCCAGGTGGTGGACGCCTTGCGCCATGGCCGCATCGGCAGCGCGCGGAGGGTCTGACATGGGACTGTTGCCATCGTGGTTCGCTGGCTTGCAGCGCCCGTTCGCGCCGCGCCACGAAAAGAGCGCCGAACCGCGCGACATGATCGGCGACGCGACTTGGGCGCTCAGCCAGCAGCGCATGCGCGGCTCCCGCCTGCTCATCTGGGTGTCCTTGCTCGCCACCGCCGTGCTGATCGGCTGGGCCTCGACGGCCAATATCGACGAGGTCGTGCGCGGCGAAGGCAAGGTCGTGCCGTCGCGCCAGGTCCAGGTCATCCAGAGCCTGGATGGCGGCGTAGTGCAGAAGATCCTGGTGCGCCCGGGCGACAAGGTCCAGAAAGGCCAGGTGCTGCTGCAGATCGACCCGACGCGATATTCCTCTTCCCTGGGTGAAAACCGTGCTGAAACCCTCGCCCTGAAGGCCAAGGTCGCCCGCCTCGAGGCCATTGCCAATGGCACGCCGTTCCAGGCGCCCGAGGACGTGCAGACGCAGGCGCCCGAGTTGGCCGAACAGGAACGTCATGTGTGGCAAGCCCGGACGCGCGAGCTGCAGGCCAACCTGGAGGTCGCCAACGAACAATTGAACCAGCGCCAGCAGGAACTGCGTGCGACCATTGCCAATCGTGATCAGGCCGCCACGAGCTGCGGGCTGGCCTCGCGCGAATATTCGATGACTCGGCCGCTGCTGGCCAGCGGCGCGGTCTCGCAGGTCGATCTGCTCCGGCTGCAGCGCGATGTGGCGAAGTTCTGTGGAGACCAGAAGGCTGCCGCTGCGCAAATCGACAAGATCCAGGCGGCCATCCAGGAAGCCGAAGCCAAGGTCAAGGAAACCGAGGTCACTTTCCGCAACCAGGCGCGCACCGATCTGTCCGATTCGCGGGCCAAGCTGTCATCCCTGCTCGAGGGCCAGATCGCGCTGGCGGATCGTGTGACGTCCTCCAACATCCGCTCCCCCGTAAACGGCACGGTGAAGACGCTGACCGCCAATACCGTGGGCGGTGTGGTGTCACCCGGAAAGGACATCATGGAGATCGTCCCGTCCGACGATACGCTGTTGCTGGAAGTCCGGGTCAATCCCCGGGACATCGGGTTCCTGTATCCGAGCCAGCCGGCCGAAGTGAAATTCACCGCCTACGACTTTTCCATCTATGGCGGGCTCAAAGGCCACGTCGAGGAGATCGGCGCGGACTCGATCACCGACGAAAAGGGCAATTCCTATTACATCGTGAAGGTTCGCACGGTCGGGACCGACGTGGGCAGCGCCGACCGGCCCATCATCCCCGGGATGATGGCCGAGGTCCACATCCTCACCGGCAAGCGCACGCTGATGCAGTATCTGCTCAAGCCCGTGCTGCGCGCCCACGAAAATGCCTTCCGTGAACGCTAGGGTTTTGGGGGAACACCATGACCATTCCGGTTCTGTTGCTGACGGCTGACGACCTTCTGTACCGGCACTGGGCCGGGCTTGGGGCCATGGGGTGGGCGCCGGCGCGCGCCACGCGCCTGATCGAGCTCGAACCCTGGGAACGGCGCGGCGTCCTGGCGCTCATGGACGAGCGGGCGCTGGCGAAGCCTTCGGGGGCCGGTGCGCCTTTGGCGGCATTTCCCGCAGGCCTGCAGGTCATCGTGGCCAGCGCCCACCCCAGCGACCCGGATGGTCAGCGCGTGCTGGTGGCGGGCGCTGCGGGCTACATTCACGCATATATGCCGGTGCAGGGCATTGCCCGCGTGCTGGAACATGTCATGGGCGGCGAAATTTGGGTGGGCAAAAGCATGCTCAGCCGCATGCTGTCGCAGATCGGCCACGCAGCGCCTGAACCCAATCAGGACTGGGCGCGGGAGCTGACCGTGCGCGAGCGCGACGTCGCTCGCTACGTGGCGCTGGGCCATTCCAACCCGTCGATCGCCGATGCGCTGGGCATCACCGAGCGCACCGTGCGCGCGCATGTCTCCGCCATATTCGAGAAGCTGGGCGTCGCCGACCGCCTGATGCTGGCGCTGCGCGTGCACGGAATCGACCGCCAGACAGTACCAGAGTGACACGGCTTCTGCCGTGATGATGTCGCGAAACCTGTCGTCCCCGCCAATATCAGCCTTCTGAGCGAGTCGGTAGCATTTGTCCCCATGATGGCCGCCATGGCGCAGCATGCGCGATGGCCGGCACTAACGAATCAACCCCGGGGAATCCACATGGCTACCGATACCGTCCTCATCACACACGTCACTGGCAAAGCCTGGATGCGCGCATCCGACGGCACCTTGATCGCCCTGCACGACGGCATGCGGGTTCCCGTCGACGCCCATATCCTGACGGATGAAGGCGCCTCGGTTACCCTGCAAGCGACCGGCGTGCCGCCGGTCATCGTCGGCCAGAACACCGACATGCTGGTGAGCGAAGACCTGGCATCGGCCCAACCCCAGCCGGCTGACCACGCGGTGACGCCCCCGGCTGACACCCTGGCGGGCCAGGTCCTGGCGGCCCTGGAAAACGGCCAGGACCCGTTCTCCGTCCTGGATCCCACGGCGGCCGTGTTGACCGGCGGCGGCAGCGGCGGTGCCAGTTTCACCCGCCTGGCCAGCATTGTCGAAACCGTGAGCCCGCTGGCATTGTCCTATCCGCGTCCGGGCGCTGAAACGCCGGAGTTCGTGGATCTGAGCGGGGCCGGCGGCGGGGCGGCCGCTGCGGACGCCCCTGTGCCGGCCAGTCCCACGCTGACCATTCCGGATGAAAACAATCATCCCGGCGAAGGCCAGGAACAGCCTGCGGTGCTGCCTGGCATCATCAATCTGTCCGAGGACAACACCTTCGCAGGCGGGCATCCGGGCGCGTCCGGCGCTTTTGCCTTCACGGCGGCGGCTGGGCTGGATCATCTGCAGTTCACTTTCGTGAACGAAGGCGGCTCCATCGAATCCCTGTCCGTGACCGCCGCGCAGTTGAATGCGCTGGCCGCCGCCGGCGCCGAGCCTGTGGTGATCGATACCCAGCGCGGTCTGATGCACTTGACGGGCTATGACCCGGCCACGGGCACCGTCAGCTATACCTACTGGTCCGACGGGGCGCAGAACCACGGCGGCGCGTCTTCAGATCCGGCTTTTGGCGGCGATCCGCGCACGAACGATTATGTGATGGATTCCATCCAGATTACCGTCGTCGACGGGCTGGGCCGGTCCTCCACATCCGGGAATCTGGACGCGGCCATCACGGATACCGCGCCCGACGCGAATCCCGATACGGCGACCGTGGTCGAAGACACCACCCTGGTCGCGGAAGGCAATGTCATCACCGGGACGGGCGAGCCGTCTGCCGGAGCCGATACCTTGGGCGCGGATGCGTCCACGGTCACGGGGGTGAAGGGGCCGGCGGACAGCAATACGTCGGAAGTCCCGGCGGGTGCCGGGGGTGTGACGGTGCACGGCGCCTATGGGGATCTGGTGATCCACGCGGACGGCTCCTATACCTACACCCTGGTCAGCGACGCGGGCGACCCCCGCTTCGAGGCCGTCCAGGCGTTGGCGGACGGGCAGACAGTGCAGGACGCGTTCAGCTACACCTTGTCGGATGCCGATGGTGACAGATCCATCGCGACCCTGACGGTGAACGTCAATGGCACCAACGATGCGCCGGTGATTACGTCGGGCACGCAAGGCGCGACGGTGACCGAGATTGCGGACAACGCGGCAGGCGAGAACGTGGACAACCATGTGGCCGACGGCCTGGTGAGCTTCAGCGACGTGGATGTGCTCGATACGCACACGGCGACGGTGACGCCGCAGGGCGCGGACTACCTGGGGACATTCACGCTGGGCGCAGTGGATCAACCCAGCAAGAGCGTCGCGTGGGACTTCAAGGTCAACGATGGCGCGCTGGATTCGCTGGGCGAAGGCCAGACGCTCACGCAGGTCTACACGGTGACGGTGGACGACGGCCACGGCGGGACCGCCACCCAGGACGTGACCATTACGCTGGTGGGCACGAACGACGCGCCGGTGATCACCTTCGGGAACAACGGCGCCGACGCCAACGCGGCTGTCTCCGAAGAGGGCCTGGGCCGGTCTGGAGTGTGGGACGGCCTGGTGCTCAATCCTCACGGTCCCGGCATTCCCGATGGCACGGGTACGCCCGATACAACCAACAGCGTAAAGGACAGCGGCACGTTCTCGGTTCAGGATGCCGACGCGGGTGACACGCTCGCCGTCCGGCTGGGCGTGCCCACCTCCGGAGTGCCGCTGACTTCGGACGGTCATACGGTGACGTGGACGGTGTCCGGGGACGGGCAGACGCTCACCGGACATGTGGGCAGTGGCCCGCTTGCGGTCGATGTCATTCGAGTGAGCCTGCATAACGATGGCGACGGCAACTACTCCTATGGCGTGAAGCTGCTGGCGCCGGTGGATCACTCCGATGCGACGATTGAAGATGCGCTGAATCTTGGCGTCCCGATCCTGGTGTCGGACGGTCATACGACCAGCACAGGCAGTCTGACGATCAACATCCAGGACGACAGTCCGGTTGCGACCTCCGAGGACGGCGGTTCAGTCAAGGAGGACACCGCTGGGCACTCGTTCCTGATTGGCAACGTATTGACCAATGGCGACGCATGGGGCGCCGACGGGCCCAAGGACGCCATGCACGGATTCGCGTGGAACACGGCCGACAACGCGGCCGCGCAAGGCGAGCTGTCGCAGTATGGCTTCCTCGCGCTGGGCACCGGTGGGACCTGGACGTTTGCGCTGAACAATCACAGCGCGGCCACCCAGGCGCTGGCCGAGGGCCAGACCCGTGATTTTGCGCTGACGTACACCCTCACGGACAACGACGGCGACACGTCCCAGGCGACCTTGACGATTCACATCGTCGGCACCAACGATGCGCCGGTGATTACGTCGGGCACGCAAGGCGCGACGGTGACCGAGATTGCGGACAACGCGGCGGGCGAGAACGTGGACAACCATGTGGCCGACGGCCTGGTGAGCTTCAGCGACGTGGACGTGCTCGACACGCACACGGCGACGGTGACGCCGCAGGGCGCGGACTATCTGGGAACGCTCACACTGGGCGCGGTGGACCAATCGGGCAAGAGCGTCGCGTGGGACTTCAAGGTCAACGACGGCGCGCTGGACTCCCTGCAGGCGGGCCAGACGCTGACGCAAAAATATGACGTGACGGTGAGCGACGGGCACGGCGGGACGGCCACGCAGACGGTGACGATCACGATCGTGGGCACCAATGATGCGCCCACGATCACCTCGGGCGTGCAGGCCGCGACGGTGACGGAGCTGGCCGACAATGCGCCGGGCGAGAACACGGTGGACCACACGGTCGCGGGCGCGGTGAGCTTTGCGGACGTGGACGTGCTCGACACGCACACGGCGACGGTGACGCCGCAGGGCGCGGACTACCTGGGGACATTCACGCTGGGCGCAGTGG
>DATNAI010000355.1:0-2994 GCA_035572875.1 Castellaniella sp.
GGGCCACATCCGCGATGTTGTCCACGTCGCGGTGCCCATGCGCGTACAGGGTCGCGGCGCAGGCCACGATGATGAAGAAGGAAACGATTTCGGTGATGAAGCAGCCGCTGATCACATCCCAGCGGCTCATGGCGTACTCCTTCGCCCCGATGCCTTTCTCCACGATCGAGGCCTGCAGATAGAACTGCATCCAGGGGGTGATGGTGGTGCCGATCAGACCGATCACCATCACCAGGTATTCGCCGTGGAAGCTGACGCCGCTGGGCAGCACCATTTGCCGCAGGGCCTCGCCCCACCTGGGCTGCGCCAGCGCGGCCGAGAAGGCATAGGTGAAATAGATCAGCGACAGCCCCACCAGCACCAGCTCGACCTTGCGGTAGCGCCCGCGCACCACCAGCAGCCAGATCAAAAGCGCCCCGATCGGCACGGCGATCCAGGCCACGACGTTGAACAGGCTCATGCCCAGCGCCAGGCCGCTGAACTCGCTGAGGATGTTGCCGAAATCGGCAATCCCGAGCACGGTCATGGCGAAGAACGTCGCCCGGAAGCCGAACTCCTCGCGGATCAGATCGGAGAGGCCCTTGCCGGTGACCGCGCCCATGCGAGCCGCCATCTCCTGGATGACCACCAGCGCCACCGTGGTCGGGATCAGCGTCCACAACAGCAGGTAGCCGAACTTCGCGCCGGCTTGCGAATAGGTGAGGATGCCGCCGGGATCGTTGTCCACGTTGGCGGTGATGAAGCCCGGCCCCAGGATCAGCAGAAACGGCAGGATGCGGGCCGACCAGAGCGAGCTCGCCCTGCGTCGGCGCAGCCGCGGCTCGGGCGCCGACGCAGGCGCGACGGATTCGGATTGGGTCCGGCGAACGTCCAAGGGCCAATGCTCTCGATGCGGGACTGGGGGAGCAGAATTCGCCCGCCGAGAGAGGCCCGGAAGATCGTTCTAGATCGCTGGGCCGCCTCCCGGGGGCGTGCAACCGCCACCAGGTTCCGAAGAAATGCTCATAACTCCTTCCCACGCTAGCACAGGGCAAGGGAATCGTGGCAGGAAAATGCCCGCGCCTGGACCGCTTTGCCAAGAGCGATGGCAATCAGGGCAAGCGAAAACGACGTCCGCGCCAAAAAAATTGCCCCGGCGTTGAGGCCGGGGCAATTGCGGCTCACGGATTGAACCCGGCCTACTGGCTCGAGCAGCAACCGCCGCTGGTCTTTGCCGCTTGCAGCACCGGCAGGGCGTTCTTGGCGGCGTCGCCGGCGACCTGGGTGGTCTGGCTGCCGCTGGGGATCTGCATGGTGGTGAGCTGCTTGTCGAACGGCATCGAGTACTTCTTCTCGATCTTTTCGCGGTACACCGGCCCCGAGTTGTAGGTGCAGAAGGGATAGATGAGGCCGTTGGGCGCGGCGTAGTGGATGATGCACCGCTTGACGCGCTCGACGTCGTAGTTGTAGCTGTCCATGAAGTGCATGCCGGCGACCATGAGCGTCTTGTATACGAAGCCGCCCTCGGCGTCGTTGCCGCGGCCGTAGCTCTTGTCGGTCATGCCCTGCAGCGTCTGCAGGAACCGGGTGAAGGTCAGCCCCTCGGGGGCGCGCTCGGCATGGAAGTGCTTCTGCAGCGAGTTCCAGGTCTTGACCTTGCTGAAGAACTTGAAACGCGCCTTCTCGGCGCTGCGGGCCAGGTTGTCAATGTCCTGCAGCATGCTGCCGACATCCACGAAGCGGGTCACCGGAATGGCCTGCTTGGTCTTCTGGTCCACGAACATGTAGGTGCCCATCGAGCAGTGCGGATGGCAGCTGAGCGATGTGGTCTCTTCTCCGCGCAGCGCGCTGATGAGCTTGGAGAAGGGGGTCACGCAGGCCAGCGGGAACCAGTCGTTGTACGGATCCGCCAAGCCGGTCTGCTCGTTCACCGCGTGCGCCACATCGGCCAAGGTGAAGCGCTTGGCTTCGAGCTCCTTGCGGGAGATGCGGCCGGTGAAGGTGACGGGCTGGAAGCTGATGCCGCTGACCACGTCAATGTTGTCGAGCGCCAACTTGATGATGTCGCCGATCTGGTGGTCGTTGAGCCCCTTGACGATGGTGGGCACGAACACGATCTTCATCAGGCCGGCCTTGCGCACGTTCTCGATCGCCTTCAGCTTCTTGTCGAAGAGCGACTCGCCGCGGGTGCGCTTGTAGATGTCGTCGCAGACGCCGTCGAATTGCAGATAGAGGGTGTGCAATCCTGCATCGCGCGCCTTGATGCAGAAATCGAGGTCGTTCCACATCACCCCGTTGGTCGCCACCTGGATGTGGCTGAAGCCCATCTCTTTGGCCAATGCCACGGCGTCATGGAAGCGCGGGTAAATGGTCGGCTCGCCGCCCGAGAACTGCACCACCCGGCCCGCCACCGGGCGCTCGTTGCGCAGCGCCTGCAGCATCTTGCGCACCTGGTCGAAGCTGGGCTCATACAGGTAGCCGGCCGCGTTGGCGTTGGCGAAACACACCGGGCAGGTCAGATTGCAGCGGTTGGTCAGATCCACGTTGGCCAAGCCGGTGTGGCTGGTGTGCATGGAACAGAGCCCGCACTGGTCGGGACAGCGGACCGCGCTGGGAATGGCCGGGTTCGAGAGGCCCCGGTTGTCGCCGAAGTACCACTGCTCCATCTTCAAATAGAGCTTCACGTCGGCATAGATCTTGTCGCGGAAGTAGCCGTGCGTGGGGCAGGTCTTTTCCATGTAGACCGCGCCGTTCTCCTCGAATTCGCGGGCCTCGATGACGCGGGTGCAATCCGGGCACAGCGACTGGGTGATCTTGGGCAGCCCTTTGTGGATGGCCTCAATGCGCGATCCGGAGTGGGTGGTCTCCGGTTGGACAACATTGAAGTCGCTCCGCTTGACGGGCGAGAAGGACTCCGGCGCGATGGTCTGTGTGCTCATGCTGCCTCCTGACAGGGATTTCGTTTGCGGCGGTAAACTGCCGCGCACCAGGACGGCGTCGAACCGATCCCCGGCT
>DATNAI010000356.1:0-8502 GCA_035572875.1 Castellaniella sp.
GAATGTCGCCGTCCTGAATCTGAGCGACGACATTCGCGTGGTGACAACGGCGATGGCGTGGTGCACGACCAGCAAGAATTCGCTGGTTCGCAGCATCCTTTCAAACCTCGGCATCGAGCCCTGATGCGGGCTGCGCTGCGGCAACCCGCTTCTTCCGCCCCCGCAGCAAGGCATGCAGAATGATCGCCCCGAACGTGGCGGTGCCTATGCCATCCAGCTTCAGATCACCCAGTGTCAGGGAGAAATTGCCGGCACCCAGGACGAGAGTAACGGCGGCAACAATGAGATTGCGGCTATCGCTGAAATCGACCCGGTTCACCACCCAGATGCGCGCCCCGGCAATCGCAATCAGGCCGAACACCACGACCGACATGCCGCCCAGCACAGGGCCGGGGATGGCATGGATGACGGCACCGAATTTGGGCGAGAAGCCCAGGACCAGGGCCACCAGAGCGGCCACCACGAACACCAGCGTGGAATAGATCCGGGTGGCAGTCATCACGCCGATATTCTCGGCGTAGGTGGTCACGCCGGTCCCGCCAAAGGAGCCAGAGATCATGGTCGCGACGCCATCGCCCATGAAGGCACGTCCCAGATAGCGATCCAGATTCTGCCCCGTCATCGCGCTGACCGCCTTGATGTGGCCCAGGTTTTCCGCCACGAGGATGATGGCCACCGGCGCAATGATGCTGATGGCATGCGACTCGAACACAGGATGGGTGATGTTGGGCAGGCCCAGCCACGGCGCGGCGGCGATGGCGGAGAAATCGATGGGTTTGCCAAGCCCAAGCCCATTGGTCAGAATCACATAGATGACGCAGGCCGAGAAGAGGCCCACCAGAATGAGCAGCCTCTGAATCAGTCCGCGAGTGTAGACGGCCACCAGGCCGACCGACAGAATGGTGAGCAAGGCCATGCCGGATTCGAACAGCGAGCCGCCCATGGCGCCCTTCGCGGCCAGAGGAGCCAGATTCAGGCCGATGACGGCCACGACCGCGCCCGTTACTACCGGCGGCATCCAATGGTCGATCCAGTCGGCCGCACCACCCTGCCACGCATTTACCAGCGCCGTCAGCACCCCAATACCGGTGTAGATCAGCCCGCAGATGATGATCGCGCCCAGCGCAACGCCGATATTCAGATTGGGACCGCTGCCGGAGTAGCCGCTGACTGCGACCACGCCGCCGATGAAGGCAAAACTGGAGCCCAGATAGCTGGGCACCCGCCCGCCGACGAAGAGGAAAAAGATCAGCGTGCCGACCCCCGACATCAGGATGGCCATGTTGGGGTCGAACCCCATGATCAGCGGAGCCAGGATGGTGGAACCGAACATGGCGACCACGTGCTGGGCGCCCATGGCGACGGTCTGCGGCAACGGCATCGTTTCATCGGGTTGCACGACGGCATCTTCCGTCGTGCCGGAGACCAGCCGCCAGCGGGGGAAATAGGATGTGTTCATCGAAGGACGGCTCGAAGCCGTTCACAAGGGGTTAAGAAAATGGGTATTGAAGAAGGCGCAACAAAAGTTTCGCGACAGTTTACGGCGACTTGTTTCCGCATGGAGCAGCGGCCTGCGACCGCGCCTCACGGATTCCGTCCACGCGACTCCGGAAACGCGTGAATCATGGTGAAACCTGGCGCGGCTTGCGCTCGCGCCGGGCTGCCACGGCATCGAAGAGCGGACGCGGCACGCACTGAAGCAGTCTGGCCAGCCAGGCCATGGGCCAGGGAATCACGCGATAGCGGTCGCCCGACGCAATCGCGCGCGCAGCGCGCTCGACGAAGCGATCCACCGGCATGAGAAACGGCATGCGGTACGGGTTGCCGGCGGTCATGGGAGTGGCGATGAAACCGGGCGCCAGCGTGACCACCCGCACGCCCGTCCCCCGCAACTCCACCCGCAGACTTTCACAGTACAACCGCACGGCCGCCTTGGAGGCACAATAGGCGCCGGCCCCCGGCAGTCCGCGTACGCCGGCGACGCTGGCGATGCCGACCAGCGTTCCTTGCCCGCGCGCCTGCATGGCGGCTGCAAACGGCGCGAAGGTAGCCTCGGTTCCGACCACATTGGTGTCGAAGACTGCCTGAAAAGCGGCGTGATCGTCGGACTCGGTGGTCAGCGTGCCGACGCTGATGCCGGCACTGGCGATGACGACGTCCACCGGTCCCGCCTCCAGGAAGTCCTCTGCGGCCGCCCGCAAGGCAACCGCGTCCCGGACGTCCAGGGCGTAGGAGCGATGCCCGTCGCCCGGCAGCCGGTCGGACAGTGACTGGAGGATCCCGGCGCGGCGCCCCACCAGCCCCAGCGTGGCGCCCCGGACCGCATAGTACCGGGCAAAGGCTTCGCCGATCCCGCTGGTCGCGCCGGTAATGAAAATCCTGCTCCCCGCGAGCGGAGAAGCAGGATTTGGAGGAGGCTCCGTTGAGGAGCCGCCAGGAGCGACGGACGGGATGGCCGCGCCCGCCATGGCGGCTCAGGCAGCCTGCGCGGCGGCGTGCATGGCCTGCAGCGAGTAGACCGTGAGGCCGCTGCCATGACGCAGATATTGCATCCCCTCGACGGCCGCACTGGCACCCGCAATGGTGGTGTAGAAGGCCACCCTATTGGCCAGCGCCTGCGTGCGGATGGCCCGCGAATCGGCAATGGCGTTGCGCCGCTCCTCGACCGTGTTGATGACCAGCGCGATCTCGCCGTTCTTGATCATGTCCACGATGTTGGGACGGCCCTCGGTGACCTTGTTGACGACCGCAACCGCGAGGCCCGACGCCTCGATGGCTGCCGCCGTCCCGCGCGTGGCAATCAGTTTGAAACCCATGCTGATCAGGCCGCGCGCCACTTCAACCGCACGCGGCTTGTCCTGGTCGCGCACGCTGATGAAGACCTGCCCGGACTCGGGCAGGTTCACCCCCGCCGCAATCTGCGATTTGACGAAGGCCTCGCCAAAGGACTCGCCCACACCCATGACCTCGCCGGTCGACTTCATCTCCGGACCCAGGATGGTGTCCACGCCCGGGAACTTCACGAACGGGAAGACGGCCTCCTTGACGCAATAATGGCCGGGACTGGGAATGGAGGCCACGCCCTGAGCTGCCAGCGAATCGCCCGCCATGATGCGGGCCGCGATCTTGGCGAGCGGCTTGCCGGTCGCCTTCGAGACATACGGCACAGTCCGCGAGGCGCGAGGATTGACTTCCAGCACGTACACGTCGCCGTCCTGGACCGCAAACTGCACGTTCATCAGGCCCTTCACGTTCAGGGCCTTGGCCATCAGCGTGGTCTGGCGCTTGATCTCGTCCACGATCGCGGGCGACAGCGAATACGGAGGCAGGCTGCACGCCGAGTCGCCGGAGTGCACGCCCGCCTGTTCGATGTGTTCCATCACCCCGCCGATCAGCACCTGCTCGCCGTCGGCCAGGCAATCCACATCGATTTCGGTGGCGTGGTTCAGGAAGCGATCCAGCAGCACCGGAGAGTCGTTGCTGACCTTGACCGCTTCGCGCATGTAGCGCTCCAAGTCCTGCGGCTCGTGCACGATTTCCATGGCGCGGCCGCCCAGCACATAGCTGGGGCGCACGACCAGCGGATACCCGATCTCGCCCGCCAGGGCCAGGGCTTCGCTTTCGGTGCGGGCCGTGCGGTTCGACGGCTGGCGCAGCCCCAGCTTGGTGAGCAGCTTCTGGAAGCGTTCGCGATCCTCCGCGACGTCGATGGAGTCCGGGCTGGTGCCGATGATGGGCACCCCATTGGCCTCCAGGGCGCGGGCGAGCTTCAGCGGCGTCTGGCCGCCGAACTGCACGATGACGCCGACGGGGTTTTCCTTGTGGACGATCTCCAGCACATCTTCGAGCGTCAGCGGCTCGAAATACAGCCGGTCCGACGTATCGTAGTCGGTGGACACGGTCTCGGGATTGCAGTTGACCATGATGGTCTCGAACCCGTCGTCGCGCAGCGCAAACGCGGCGTGCACGCAGCAGTAGTCGAATTCAATACCCTGACCGATTCGGTTGGGACCACCCCCCAGCACAATGATTTTCTTGCGGTCGGTGGGATCGGCCTCGTCCTCGTCCTCGTAGGTCGAATACAGGTAGGCGGTGGTGGTCGCGAATTCGGCCGCGCAGGTGTCCACACGCTTGTAGACCGGCCGCACATTCATCTGATGGCGCAGCTTGCGGACCTCGGATTCAGTCGTGTCGAGCAGGAACGCCAGGCGCCGATCGGAGAAGCCGCGGCGTTTCAGCCCGCGCATGGTTTCGTCGTCGAGTTCGGTCAGCGTGCGCTGCTCCAGGGCGAGTTCGATATCGACGATTTCCTTGATCTGGGCCAGGAACCACGGATCGATACTGGTGAGGTTGTGGACCTCTTCGAGGCTGAAACCCTGGGCAAAGGCATCGCCCACGTACCAGATGCGTTCCGGACCGGGTTCGCCCAGCTCCACCTGCAACCGCTCGCGGTCGGTGGTCTTCTGGTTCAGGCCGTCCACGCCGACCTCCAGGCCGCGCAAGGCTTTCTGGAAAGCTTCCTGGAAGCTGCGGCCGATCGCCATGACCTCGCCCACCGATTTCATCTGGGTCGTCAGGCGGGCATCGGCCTGCGGGAATTTCTCGAACGTGAAACGGGGGACCTTGACGATCACGTAGTCCAGCGTGGGCTCGAACGAGGCGGGCGTTGCGCCGCCCGTGATTTCGTTGCGCAGCTCGTCAAGCGTGTAGCCCACCGCCAGCCGAGCCGCGACCTTGGCAATCGGGAACCCCGTCGCCTTGGAGGCGAGCGCCGACGAACGCGACACACGCGGGTTCATTTCGATCACGATCATGCGGCCGTTCTTGGGATTGACGGCGAACTGGACGTTCGACCCGCCCGTCTCGACCCCGACTTCGCGCAGGATCGCGATCGAGGCGTCCCGCATGATCTGGTATTCCTTGTCGGTCAGCGTCTGTGCGGGCGCCACCGTGATGGAATCACCGGTATGCACCCCCATGGGATCCAGGTTCTCGATGGCGCACACGATGATGCAATTGTCGGCGCGGTCACGCACGACCTCCATCTCGAACTCTTTCCAGCCGAGCATGGACTCTTCGATCAGCAGTTCGTGGGTCGGAGACAGATCCAGGCCACGCTTGCAGATGAATTCGAATTCCTCGGGGTTGTAGGCAATGCCGCCGCCCGTGCCGCCCAGCGTGAAACTGGGGCGAATGACGACCGGGAAACCCGAACCCCCGGTATAGACGGCGATTTCTTTCTGTACCGCCCAGGCCTCGTCCAGCGTGTGGGCGATGCCGGACTTGGCCGACTCGAGGCCGATGGAGGTCATGGCCTCCTTGAACTTCAGGCGGTCTTCGGCCTTTTCGATGGCATGCGCGTTGGCACCGATCAATTCGACGTTGAACTTTTTCAGGACACCATGGCGATCCAGATCCAATGCCGTGTTGAGTGCCGTCTGCCCGCCCATGGTCGGGAGCACGGCATCGGGCCGCTCGATCTCGATGATTTTTTCCAGCGCCTGCCAGGTGATAGGCTCGATGTAGGTCACGTCGGCCGTCTCGGGGTCCGTCATGATGGTGGCCGGATTGCTGTTCACCAGAATGACGCGGTAACCGTCGCCCTTCAGGGCCTTGCAGGCCTGAGCGCCGGAATAGTCGAATTCGCAAGCCTGGCCGATGACGATGGGGCCTGCGCCGATGATGAGGATGCTTTTGATGTCTGAACGCTTGGGCATGAGGAAGCTGTATTCTTTATTTGGGTGACCGGGCCTGATGCTGCGCCATCAGGTCGATGAATTTGTCGAAGAGCACCAGGATGTCATGGGGCCCGGGACTGGCCTCGGGGTGGCCCTGGAAGCAGAACGCCGGTCGATCCGTCAGCTCGAAACCCTGGAGGGTGCCGTCAAACAGCGACACGTGCGTCACCCGTGCGTTGGCGGGCAGCTTGCCGGCATCCACGGTGAAGCCGTGATTCTGGCTGGTGATGAACACGCGGCCCGTGGCGACTTCCTGGACCGGGTGGTTGGCACCATGGTGCCCGGCCTTCATCTTGATCGTGCGCCCACCCAGCGTCAGCCCCAGGATCTGCTGACCCAGGCAGATGCCGAACATGGGGATACGGCGTTCCAGCACCTCGCGGCAGGTATCGATGGCGTAGCTGCAGGCCGCCGGGTCCCCCGGACCGTTCGACAGAAAGATGCCGTCGGGGTTCTTGGCCAGGATGTCGGCGACCGGCATGGTGGCGGGCACCAGCGTGATATGGCAGCCGCGGTCCGCCAGCAGGCGAAGGATGTTGGACTTGATCCCGTAGTCGTAGGCAACCACATGGAAGCGGGCCTGGCCCGGACGCCGGAAACCCTCGCCCAGCTGCCACGTCCCGTCCGTCCAGGACTCGGCCTTGCTGGTCGAAACCTTCTGGGCCAGATCCTGACCGTCCATTCCGCTGTAACCGCGAGCGAACTCGACGGCGCGCGCACTGTCCTCGCCCACCAGAATGCAGGCGCCTTGGGCGCCGCGGTCGCGCAGGATGCGGGTCAGTTTGCGGGTGTCCACGCCGCTGATCGCCACAATGCCCTGGGATTTCAGATAGTCGGGCAGCGACTGGTGAGCCCGGAAGTTGGAGACGTAAGCGGGACAGTCGCGAACGACCAGGCCGGCAGCCTGGACGCGGCTGGATTCGACGTCCTCGGCGTTGACGCCGGTGTTGCCGATATGTGGATAGGTCAGCGTGACGATCTGGCCGTTGTAGCTAGGGTCGGTGAGGATTTCCTGGTAGCCGGTCATCGCGGTGTTGAACACGATTTCGGCGATGCTGATGCCTTCCGCACCAATGGAAATGCCCTTGAATACCGTACCGTCAGCCAAGGCGAGAATTGCTGGAACGTGGCCGTAAGGACCCACTGGAAAGATTGACGGCAGCAAAGTAAACCCCGGTTGTAAAGTCAACAATTAAACCTTCCTATTATACAGCGGACGCTGCATCTTCCTCCGGTCGGGAGCGGGCGGAATACGCAGAGGCGGGCACGCCGGTGCCATCCGCCACCTGCAAGCGGGCCGGCTCTCCCGCCGCCCTGCCCGCTCGACCGACAATCACCGCGAAATGGTCTACAGTAAGTCCTTTGTGACCTTCCGCCTCGCCTGATGCCATGAGCAATCAACTGGACGCTCTCAAGACCCTGACCACCGTGGTGGCCGATACGGGCGACTTCGACGCCATGCTGACCTACCGGCCGACCGACGCAACAACCAATCCGTCGCTGATCCTCAAGGCCGTACAGCAGGATGCCTACCGTCCGTTGCTGGAGCAGGTCGGGCGCGACCACCCGTCAGCCCCGCTCGCCGAGCAGGTGGACCGGCTGCTGGTCGCCTTCGGCTGCCGCATTCTGGATATCGTGCCGGGGCGCGTTTCCACGGAAGTGGATGCGCGGCTCTCGTTCGACGCCCAGGCCAGCATCGAACGGGCGCGCCAGATCATCGCGCTCTACGAGTCCCAGGGCATCGATCGGGAGCGCGTGCTGATCAAGCTGGCATCGACCTGGGAGGGCATCCAGGCAGCCCGCGTGCTGCAGGCCGAGGCCATCCAATGCAACATGACGCTGCTGTTTTCGCTCATACAGGCCATCGCCTGCGCCCAGGCCGGCGTGCGATTGGTCTCTCCCTTCGTGGGCCGAATCTACGACTGGCACAAAAAGGCCGCCGGCGCCAGCTGGGACGAGTCGGCCCACGCGGGATCAGCAGATCCCGGCGTACAGTCCGTCGCCCGCATCTACCAATACTTCAAGGCTTACGACATCCCGACCCAGATCATGGGTGCGAGCTTTCGCAACATCGGCCAGATCCGCGCACTGGCCGGTTGCGATCTGTTGACCATCAGCCCCACGCTGCTGGGCGAGCTGGCGTCATCGAACGACCCTCTGCCGGCCGCGCTGACGGTGGCGACAGCGAAGGAACACGCGCCCGAACGTGGGGCAAGTCACGAGGTCGCCTTCCGCACCCAGTTGAACCTGGATGCCATGGCCACGGAAAAGCTGGCCGAGGGCATCCGGATCTTCACAGCCGATGCCCAGAAACTGGATGCGCTGATGGCGCAGGCCGGCTGAACGCGATCAGGTCTTGTCGGTCACCCCCTGACCGGGTTGCCAGACCAGCAGCCGCCGCTCGGCCAGCGATACGAGCCCATCGAGCAGCAGCGCGAAGATCGTCAGGACCACGATCCCGGCAAAGACGGTATTGACATCCAGCGTACCCTCAGCCTGCAGGATCAGATACCCTACGCCCGCCGCTGACCCCAGGTACTCGCCCACCACTGCGCCCACGAAAGCCAGCCCCACCGAGGTGTGCAGGCTGGAGAACACCCAGCTCGTGGCCGACGGAATGTAAACGTGGCGCAGCAACTGGCGCTGCGTGGCGCCCAGCATGCGGGCGTTGTCCAGCAGTGTGGCGCTGACCTCGCGCACGCCCCGGTAGACGTTGAAGAACACAATGAAGAACACCAGCGTGACCGCCAGCGCGACCTTGGAC
>DATNAI010000357.1:0-13116 GCA_035572875.1 Castellaniella sp.
TGTTATCGAAGATAAAAGACTTCGAGCATCAGGGCATCCGGGTTCAGGCCACGGCGCTGGGCTCCAAGGGCCTGGGGTTGCTGAGCCGCGTGAGCGTCAACGTGACATCGTCCGAAGTCCAGCTGGGCGATGCGCCCAATCTGGAACGCCTGATCGGCGCCATCAAGGCACAGATCGACGACTTCACCGATGGCAAGGTCGATGCGGTATATCTGGCCACCAGCCGGTTCGTCAATACCATGCACCAGGACCCCACGTTCGTGCGGCTGTTGCCGTTGCCGTCCGATCTGGAAGATCCATTCCAGTCCGATGCGCAGCCGGTCGAGGCGCTCGGGACCACCTACGGGTGGGACTATCTCTACGAGCCGGACTCGAAGTCGGTGATCGACGACTTGCTCCTGCGGTACGTGGAAGGCCTCGTCTACCAGGCGGTGGCGGAAAACATGGCCAGCGAGCAGTCGGCCCGCATGGTGGCGATGAAGGCGGCCTCGGATAACGCCAAGAAGGTCATCGGGGACCTGCAGCTGGTCTACAACAAGACCCGCCAGGCGGCCATCACCAAGGAAATTTCGGAAATCGTGGGCGGCGCTGCAGCGGTCTGATTGACGCAGGCACCGGCAACCCAAGGATATTTATAGGACTAGACATGAGCAACGGAACCATCGTTCAGTGCATCGGCGCCGTGGTGGACATTCAGTTTCCCCGCGACAGCATCCCCAACATCTACGACGCGCTCCATCTGGCCGACGATACGTCCGCCTTCGCGGAAAAGGGCCTGACCTTCGAAGTGCAGCAGCAACTGGGCGACGGGGTCGTGCGGACCATTGCCATGGGATCCTCCGACGGCTTGCGCCGCGGCATGGCGGTGAACAACTCCGGCGCGCCGATCTCGGTCCCGGTGGGGCCGGGCACGCTGGGCCGGATCATGGACGTGCTGGGTCGCCCGGTGGACGAGCGCGGCCCGATCCTGTCCAATGAACGACGCGCCATTCACCAGCATGCTCCGAAGTTCGACGAGCTGTCGCCGTCGGTGGAATTGCTCGAAACCGGCATCAAGGTGATCGACTTGGTCTGCCCCTTCGCAAAGGGCGGCAAGGTCGGCCTGTTCGGCGGCGCCGGCGTGGGCAAGACCGTGAACATGCTGGAACTGATCAACAACATCGCCAAGGCCCACAGCGGCCTGTCGGTATTCGCTGGCGTGGGCGAGCGGACCCGCGAGGGCAACGACTTCTACCACGAGATGTCCGACGCGGGTGTGATCAAGCTCGACAATCTCGCGGAGTCCAAGGTCTCCATGGTGTTCGGGCAGATGAATGAGCCTCCCGGGAACCGGCTGCGCGTGGCGCTGTCGGGTCTGACGATGGCGGAATCTTTCCGCGACGAAGGCCGGGACGTGCTGTTCTTCGTGGACAACATCTACCGCTACACGCTGGCCGGAACGGAGGTCTCCGCACTGCTGGGCCGCATGCCGTCCGCCGTGGGCTACCAGCCGACGCTGGCCGAGGAAATGGGCAAGCTGCAGGAACGCATCACGTCCACCAAGACCGGTTCCATCACTTCCATCCAGGCCGTGTACGTGCCGGCAGACGACTTGACGGACCCCTCGCCCGCCACGACGTTCCAGCACCTGGACTCGACGGTGGTGCTGTCCCGCGACATCGCGGCCCTGGGTATCTACCCGGCCGTGGATCCGCTGGATTCGACCAGTCGCCAACTGGACCCGCAGGTCGTGGGCGAAGAGCACTACAACGTGGCCCGTGGCGTGCAACAGACGCTGCAGCGCTACAAGGAACTGCGCGACATCATCGCCATTCTGGGGATGGACGAACTGTCACCGGAAGACAAGCAGTCCGTGGCGCGCGCCCGCAAGATCCAGCGCTTCCTGTCGCAGCCGTTCCACGTGGCGGAAGTCTTCACGGGCTCGCCCGGGAAATACGTGCCGCTGTCCGAGACCCTGCGCGGTTTCAAGATGATCGTCGAAGGCGAATGCGACGCGCTGCCCGAGCAGGCCTTCTACATGGTCGGGACGATCGACGAGGCCTTCGAGAAGGCCAAGACGCTGCAATAAGGAATCGATATGGCGACTCTGCACATTGAGGTGGTGAGCGCGGAGGCCTCGATTTTCAGTGGCGAGGCGACGTTCGTGGCCTTGCCGGGTGAATCGGGCGATCTGGGCATTCTGCCGGGCCACACGCCGCTGATCTCGCGCATCCGTCCGGGTACGCTGAAGGTGAAGCAGGCCGACGGGACGGAGCAGAACATCTTCGTGGCGGGCGGTATCCTGGAGGTCCAGCCGCATTCGGTGACGGTGCTGTCGGATACGGCGATCCGCGCGGAAGACCTGGACGAGGCGAAGGCGGTCGCGGCGCGGGATCGCGCCGAGGAAGCGCTGCGCAACACGAAGGAAAAGGCGGACATCGCGGTGGTGGAAGCGGAACTGGCGATGCTGGCGGCCCAGGCGGCGGCGGCACGCAAGTTCAGCCACCGGCGCTCGTCGCATTAAGCAGATCCAGTGGTTCTCCAATGGGGATCCCGGATCTCTGGCGACAGAGGGGTGCTCATCGAGCACCCCTTTTTATTCGGTGAGTTTTCTTGCGTCGCTTGCGTGCGGGGGACTGCTCCCTGTGCGCCGGGTAGGTCGGTGCCGGATGCTGACGAAGGGAAGCCGGGGAATTCGCCGCCACATTTATGGGGCGGCGCCCGGCTGTACGAGGCAGATCCGGAAAGCCCGAAGGGCCACCGACCGTAGGCGCACAGGGAGCAGTCCCCCGCACGCGAGGTATCGATGAGCGGAGAGCTGAAGGGCTGATCCGCTATTCGTAAGGCCTTCGAGCCAAGGGCTGCCCGGGGGCTACGGCCAGCGGCCCTTCGGGCTAAAGGCCCCACGTCGTGGCCTGCAGGCCACTCCGATTCGTCAGGCATGGAACGGTCCGCAGGGACCGCCCCATGTCCTGACTCATCCGGATCTGCCTCGTCCTGCGGGGCGTCGCCACACGTCCTCACTGCGTTCCGGTGTGTGACGACGAAAGCCCCCGCTTCCCTTCGTCAGCATCCGGCGCTGGCCTACCCGCCCCCAGGCAGCCCTTGGCTCGAAGGCCGGAGATATTTCATGCAGGAAGCACTGTTGCGATCTGGGGGCGCGAATACACGTGCCGTGATTGGGCCGCCCGGGCTGCATCGCGGCGAATCGGGGGATGATGCGGGCTGCGGAAATAGCGGTCCCCGGCCGGTGACCGGGTACGCTCCCTCCTGCATGGGCCACTCGGTATCGAGCGTCCGCGCGCCACCGCATGACTGGTTCTGGCCAACGCGGCCGATAGAGTCGCCTGATCAGTGGCGGTTCACTTTCTAATAGATCGGTGATATATTGAAAAAATACTAAACCGTCGACCAGGGCCAAGCGTCCGGATCGCGGCCTCTTCACGGTTCACGTGGATTTTCCAGACCAACCCGTCAGTTCATCTGGCGCCTTGCATGGGAGTTCGTTGCACGGGGTATCCACGCGTTAGAAGAAAACGGAGACATTGCTGTGAGCAGCAAAAATCGGAATCTCGCCGATGTCGTGCTGAAAGCCTGGGTATTGCTGGGTTTCGTCTTCATCTCGTTTCCTTTGTTCCTGGTAGCCTGGCTCAGCTTCTTTACGGATCCGCTGCTGGCGCTGCCGCCGACCGGGTACAGCTTCCAGTGGTATTCCAAGATATTCGTCGAGCCCCAGTTCTTCAATGGCTTCCTCCTGAGCCTGGAAGTCGCGTTGATAGCCATGGTGGTCGGACTTGCAGTGTCCATCCCCGCTGCGCTCGTGCTTTCCCGGACGGAGTTCAGAGGCAAGCAGCTTCTGATGAACCTCCTGACATCGCCGCTGATTGTGCCCTCCATCGTGATTGGCGCATCGCTCTATGTCTCGTTCATTGAGCTCGAATATATTTTCGACTGGTCCGTGATCGGGTCCACCTGGGGCTTGGGCGCGGCCCACATATTGATCACCATTCCCTGGTGCGTACGCCTCATCGTCGCCAACCTCCTGGGCGTGGATCTCTCCATCGAGGAAGCATCCAGGAGCCTGGGCGCCACGCCGTTCGTCACTTTGTGCAAGGTGACCATCCCAATGATCTGGCCAGGAATCGTTGCCGCGGCGCTATTCAGTTTCGTCATCAGTTTTGGCAATCTCGAGTTGTCGCTGTTCCTTGTCGCGCCCGGGCAGATCACGCTCCCCATCGCCATATTGCAGTATCTGGAATACAAGATCGATCCGACGATCGCCGCGGTGTCTGTCCTGCAGATCCTCATCATCGGCGGCGGCCTGCTGATTACGAACAAATTTGTGCCTCTGGCGAGAGTGGTCAAGTAATGGCTAAAGTTCAACTGCGTGAGCTGCGAAAGACGTACGGCGATTTTGCCGCTGTGGATTCGATTGATCTGGATATCTCGGATGGAGAGTTCCTGGTTTTCCTGGGGCCATCGGGCTGCGGGAAGACCACAACGCTCAGAATGATTGCCGGCTTGGTCGAGCCGAGCTCGGGCAGGATTCTGATCGGCGATAGGGATGTGACAGAAACGCCTGTCCACCAGAGAAACATCGGCATCGTCTTTCAGAACTATGCGCTGTTCCCGCACCTGACCGTGTATGAGAATATCGCCTATGGCTTGCGGCGGCGCAGGCTCGGGGAGGGCGCGATCCGGAAGAAGGTGGCCGACGTCTTGAGTCTGGTCCAGATGGAAGATCTGTCGGAGCGGTACCCGAAGGCGCTGTCGGGGGGGCAACAGCAACGAGTTGCCATTGCCCGCGCGCTGGCCATCGAGCCGGATGTCCTCTTGTTGGACGAACCCTTGTCCAGCCTGGACGCCAAGTTGCGGCTCGGCGTAAGACGTCAGATCCGGGAGTTGCAGCACAAACTGGGTATCACCACCATATTGGTGACCCATGACCAGGACGAGGCGATGAGCATGGGGGACCGGCTCGTGGTCCTATCCGCCGGGAAGCTGCAGCAGATCGGCGAGCCGCGGGAAGTTTATCGGGCCCCGGCCAACCGGTTCGTGGCGGACTTCATCGGCACCGCCAATTTCTTCAGCGGCACGGTCGCTCAGGACGGGCGCTCGATCACCACTCAATCGGGCCTTCAGCTCGTGGGCGCGAATCTCGCCCCCGGCGCCACCGATGTCATGGTCAGGCCGGAAGCCATCAAGTTGTCGACAACGGTACCGAAGGGACGTGACGAACTCTATGGGGATGTGATCGACATCTCGTATCTGGGGCCGGTCGCGGACGTTTTCGTCAGACTCCAGAGCAGTGACGTACTGACTGTTCGGGTGGACAGCCTATGGGCGGATGCAGCCAATATCATTGCGCATTCCGAGATCGCAGTACGGATTCCAGAGGAAGCGATCGTCGTGGTTTCTTAGGGATCCCTGCACCGCGGGCCTCTCCGGTGCGAGCAGTACAGGCAGTTCCCCTCAATCAGTGGAAGGAGACATAACAATGGAAGCTAAACTTTCGCGCCGCCAGTTCAATACATTCCTCGGAGCCGCGGCGCTGGGCAGCGTGGGCAGCGCATTCGCTGAAGCGAAACCGGGCGGCAAGCTGGTGGTTGGAACCTGGGGCGGGGATTACGGGAAGTTCGTGCGTGAGTACATCGTCACACCGTACCTGGATCCCAAGGGCATCACGACCGACTTCGCGCTGGACCAGACATCGCCGCGCCTGCTCAAGAACCTGGCAGAGAAGAGGCTGAGACACGGGTCCATGGATGTCACGGCCCTGACGTTCGATACCATGTATCAGGTCTGGAAAAACGGTGGCCTGTTGGAACTGGACCACAGTCGTATTCCCGCATATGGCGGTGTCCTGGACTTCCTGAAGAACCCCTATGCCGTGCCGCACATCTACACCGGTCGTGTCATCCTGTATAACGCCGAGAAGGTGAATCCGGCGCCCACCTCGTACGCTGACCTGTGGGATCCAAAGTACGCCAACAAGGTTGGGGTCATTGACATCCAGTATCAGACGACCATCGAATCGGCAGCCTTGATCAGCGGTGGATCCATGAGCAATTTCGAGCCAGGCAAGGCGAAGCTGCTGGAACTCAAGAAGCAGGGAGTGAAGGTCTATCCGACCAACGAGGCGATGGGGCAGGCCTTGGCTACCGGGGAGTGCTGGATGTGCATCATGTGGCTCGCTCGTGGAAGGCAATGGCAGCAGGACGGGGCTCCCATCAAGGTCGCCTATCCCAAAGAAGGGGTCGTTGTGTACGGGAACGGCTTCGGTATCCTGAAGAACGCCAGGAACGTGGATGCGGCGTATGCGTTCCTCAATGCTTCTCTGGAGAAACAGGCCCAAATATCTTTCGCGGACCATATGGGTTACATCCCACCCGTGAAGGGCGATGTGCTGTCCGCCGCCCTGGCTGAGAGAGTCGACGTACCCGCAGGCGAGAAGAGCAAGATCATCAACAGGGACTATGACTACCTGTTGAAGAACGATGCTCAGCTCCGGGATTGGTGGAACAAGGAGTTCAAGGGATAGACCCGCTCCGGATCAGCCATACTTCATACGAGTAGACCGTGCGAAAACATATCACAGCCTCGGCGATGCTGACCCCATCGCTTTTCCTTGTCATCCTGGTTCTGATAATGCCGCTCGGGCTGCTCGCCCGTTATAGCCTGAACGCTTTCGTGCCAGGGCAGTTCATGGTCGATGCACTGACCGGCGCGAATTACCTGCAGTCCTTCACGGATCCGTATTATCGTCAGATCTTGTTGCTGACCATCCTCATGTCGGTGGGGGTGACGATCGTCTGCCTCGTGATCGGGTTTCCCATGGCGCGGTTCCTCGCCAGCACGAGCTCCAGGTACAAGAGTCTGCTGATGCTGGCGATCATCATGCCGCTCTTCGTGGGCAATGCGGTGAGGGCGGCGGGCTGGATGGTCGCGTTCGGGCAGGAAGGTCTGGTAAACAAGATATTGCTGTTCACGGGGCTGATACACGCGCCCATTCAGATGATGTACACGACGACTGCCGTTTTCGTCGGCATCGTGTCGATCAACCTGTCGTTCGTCGTGCTGACGCTTCAGAGCGTCCTGGAAGGCCTCAATCCTTCAATTGAGGAGGCGTCCCTCAGCCTGGGCGCAAATCGTTTTGACACCTGGCGTCTGGTGGTAATTCCGATGGCCATGCCTGGCATCGCCGCCGCCTCCATACTGTGCCTGATTCTGACCATGAACGCCTATGCGACGCCCGTGTTGTTGGGCGGGCCGAATTTCATGATGATGGCACCGGCCGTTGCCGATCAGGTCTTGTTGCAAAGCAATTGGCCTATGGGCGCGGCACTGTCCTTTGTCCTTATTTTGACCACGGTCGTGCTGACGGCTCTCACTTACTGGTATTTGAAGCGCAGGACGGCCGTGGCCATTTAGCAGATGCGAGATGAGATCTGAAAAGATAATTCACGTGGTGCGGTGCCACGCCGCAGGCGAGGTGGGTGACGTGATCGTCGGGGGCGTCAGTCCGCCTCCCGGCGAGACGCTGTGGGAACAGCGAAAGTGGATCCACCAGGACGGTACACTCAGGAATTTCGTGCTGAACGAGCCGCGGGGTGGCGTCTTCAGGCATGTGAATCTGCTGGTGCCGCCCAAGAACCCGCAGGCCGCGATGGGCTGGATCATCATGGAACCCGTCCATACGCCGCCCATGTCGGGATCCAATTCAATTTGTGTGGCGACGGTTCTACTGGAAACAGGAATCGTTCCTATGCAGGAGCCGATCACGCGCTTTTCCCTGGAGGCTCCGGGAGGACTGGTGGAGGTCGAGGCCCGCTGCTCGAGCGGTGCTACCGACTCTGTCAAGATATTCAACCGCCCGTCGTTCTGTGCCGCGATGGACGAGGATCTGGAAGTCGCCGGGCTGGGCACATTGAAGGTGGACATAGCCTACGGCGGTGACAGTTTTGTCATTGCCGATGCACCTTCCCTCGGCTTTTCGCTGGTGCCGTCGGAAGCCAGGGATTTGGCGGAGATCGGCATGAAGATACGCGCGGCTGCCACCGATCAACTGGGGTTCCAGCACCCTGACCATCCCGACTGGGCCCATATATCGTTTTGCCAGATCGCGGGCCCTGTCAGCCAGGAGGATGGCATTCTGACGGGGCGCAGCGCGGTTGCCATAGAGCCGGGGAAGCTGGACCGGTCGCCGTGCGGAACGGGCTGCTCCGCGCGGATGGCCGTCATGCACGCCAGGGGCCAAATGCGGGTTGGCGACTGCTACATAGGCACGTCGCTCATAGGGTCCCGCTTCATCTGCAAGATCGAATCTGAAACCGGTCTTCACGGCATACGAGCGATCCTGCCAAGCCTGTCGGGTCAGGCCTGGATAACCGGGACTGCGCAGCTCATGCTGGATCCGACGGATCCGTGGCCGCAGGGGTACCGGCTTTCGGATACATGGCCCGATTTACCTCTGAAATAGTTCAATTCCGCGGCTGTCATTTATAGAGTATGGAGGAGATTTGCATATGTCTTTCTTGTTCAAGGGCGGGAGATTCCTGAATCCCAGGCTGGATACCCTTCAGGATGGCGTTGAGATCCTGGTCGAAGGCGGCAAGGTACGGGAGGTCTCGGATCACCCGATCAAGTCTTCATCGGCCCAGGCGATCGACCTGAAGGGCAAGGTGATCATGCCCGGCCTCATCGACTGCCACATCCACGTCTTTCTCAGCGAGGTGAATTTCGCCTATCTCGATGACGTGCCTCTTACCATGCTGACGGCGCAGGCGGGGGTCCTGATGCGCAACATGCTGATGCGCGGGTATACGACAGTCCGCGACACGGGCGGTGCCGACACGGGGATTCGGGATGCGGTGGCGCAAGGTCTGATGCTGGGCCCGAGGCTGTTCGTTGCGGGGGCGCCCGTCAGCCAGACCGGCGGCCATGGCGACTTTCGCAAGCGGACCCAGTCCAGGTTCGAATGCAGGTGTTGTTCGGCCCTTGCGTTCAACGCGCGGGTCGCGGACGGTGTGCCGGACGTGATCAAGGCGGTCAGGGACGAGCTGCGCAAAGGTGCGGATCACATAAAGATCATGTGTTCGGGAGGAGTCGCCTCCCAGAGCGACCCGCTGGAGAGCTTGCAGTATCGGCTGGACGAGATCGAAGCCGCCTGCGAGGAAGCCAATCGGTGGGGAAAGTATGTGGCCGCACACGCCTATTCGGCAGAAGCCGTCCGGCGTGCGGTGTCGTCCGGCGTGCGGACCATCGAGCACGGGAACCTGATGGATGAGAACGCCGCTGCTCTGATGGCCGAAAAAGGAGCCTTCCTCGTTCCGACGCTCGTTGCGTACGATTCCATGAAGCGGCGCGGCAAGGATTTCGGCATGTCAGACTACAGCCTGGAGAAGAACAAAACGGTCATCGAAGGGGGCTTGCGTTCTCTGGAGATGTGCCGCAGGGCAGGGGTGGAAATCGGCTTTGGGACGGACCTGCTGGGCCAATTGCAGAATGACCAGAGCCGTGAATTCCTCATTCGGAGCGAGGTTCTGAGCCCGGTCGAGGTCATCCGATCCGCCACGATCACCAATGCGCGCATCGTGCGTCAGGAAGGCTTGCTGGGTGAACTGATTCCCGATGCGTACGCCGATCTCCTCGTGGTCGACGGCAATCCGATGCAGGATCTGAACCTCTTCCAGGATGAGGGCGCTCATATCCCCTTCATCATGAAGGAAGGGGTGCCGGTCAAGAACGAGCTCTAGTCTCGCTGCGATCCGGACGGCGGACGCGGGGCCGGGGTGCGCCCGCCTGTTCGAGTAGAAGCCCCCTCGGCCTTGATCCGTTTGCTCATGTTGCGCTCAGGCCGAGGGCCCCTGACGGGCGGGAGCCCATACGCCGCAGGATTCGTAGCGTCTCTCCCGAGCCGGACTCAAGTCAAATGGACGCTGCCGGCCGCCTGGTTCTCACGCGGTAGCCGGCATAGAGAACCGCTATCCACACCGGCAGCACATACACGGCTGGCCGCGTATCGTCGAGCTGCGTCATCAGCGCCACCACCCCCAACAGGAAGGCCACGCACAGGTAATTCGTCCAGGGGTGCCAGGGCGACGGAAACAGCAGTTCCTTGCCCGCGTGCGCCTGCCGGAACTTCAGGTGCACCAGCACGATCATCAGCCAGGTGAGCGCGGCGGCTGCCGTCGCGACGGCCATCACGCGCATGAAGGCGCCTTCGGGGACCAGGAAATTGATCACCACGATCGCCAGCGTGCAGCTCGACGAAAACAGGATGCCCGCCCAGGGAACGCGCCGCCCGCTCAGCCGCAGGAAAACGCGCGGCGCGTTGCCCTGCTCGGCCAGGCTGTAGAGCATGCGGCCGTTGCTGTACATGCCGCTGTTGTAGACCGAGATGGCGGCCGTCAGCACCACCAGATTCAGGATGTCGGGTGCGGCCGGTATGCCCAGGCGAGAAAAGATCAGCACGAATGGAGAGCCCTGGGTGCCGATCTCGTTCCACGGGTACAGGACCACCAGCACCGCCAGAGCGCCGACGTAGAAGAGCAGGATGCGCCAGATCACCTGATTGATGGCGCGTGGGATGCTGCGCCGGGGATCGTCGGCTTCGCCGGCCGTGATGCCGATGAGCTCCGTGCCGCCGAAAGAAAACATCACCACGACCAGCGACAGCAGCAGGCCGCGGATGCCATTGGGCAGGAAGCCGCCGTGGATCCAGAGGTTGCTCAGGCCCGCGGCCCTGTGGTCGATGCCGCTTGCGATCAGTGCCAAGCCCAGCAGGATCATGCCGATGATGGCGGCGATCTTGATGAAGGACAGCCAGAATTCGCTTTCGCCAAAGGATCGCACGTTCAGCAGGTTGAGGGCGGTGACCGCCACCAGCACGGTCAGCGCGGTGGCCCACGAGGGGAAGTGCGGCAGCCAGTAGTTCACGTAAAGGCCGACGACCGAAAGTTCGGCCATGCTCACCAGGATGTAGAGCAGCCAGTAATTCCAGCCCGATAAAAAACCGGCGAAGCCTCCCCAGTAACGGTAGGCAAAGTGGCTGAAGGCGCCCGCGACCGGTTCTTCGGTGGACATTTCCCCAAGCATGCGCATGATCAGGTAGATGGCCGCGCCGCCGATGAGATAGGAGAGAATGATGCCCGGGCCCACCAGCCGGATGGAAGCGGCCGATCCGTAGAACAGGCCGGTTCCGATGGCGCCTCCCAGAGCGATCATCTGGATGTGGCGGTTCTTCAGGGAGCGCGAAAGCGCCTCGGGACGTGAGGACGGCATGGGGTAGGGCGGCGGATTCCGGAGCGGCGGATCAGCGTGCGAAGAACAGTTCGTGCAGCGCAGCGCCTGGATCCGTCGCCCGCATGAAGGCCTCGCCCACCAGAAACGCATCCACATGGCGGGACCTCATCCGTTCCACGTCGACCGGCGCGAGAATGCCGCTTTCCGTGATCACGCGCTTGCCGGGCGGGATGTCCGCCAACATCGACAGCGTAGTCTCCAGGTGCGTCTCGAAGGTGCGCAGGTTGCGGTTGTTGATCCCCAGCAGCGGCGTCTGCAGGGCCAGCGCCGCATCCAGCTCGTCACGGTTGTGGATTTCGACCAGGACGTCCATTTCGAGTTCCTGCGCCACCGCCTCCAGCTCCAGCAGTTGCGACGGCGTCAGCGCGGCGGCGATGAGCAGTACGCAGTCGGCTCCGAGGGCCCGTGCATGGATGATCTGGTAGGGGTCGATCATGAAGTCCTTGCGCAGAACCGGCAGACTGCACGCGGCGCGCGCCTGGCGCAGATGATCGTAGCCACCCTGGAAATATTGCACGTCCGTGAGTACCGACAGACAGGCCGCCCCATGGCATGCGTATGCGGCGGCGATGTCCGCCGGATTGAAGTCGGCGCGGATGACGCCCTTCGAGGGCGAGGCCTTTTTGATTTCCGCAATGACGGCCGGTTTGCCCTGGGCGATTTTGTCTTCTATGGCTCGTGCGAACCCGCGAATGTCCTGGCGGCTCTTGGCCTCGCGCAGCAGATCGGATTCGCTGCGCATTTGGCGGGAAGCGACGATTTCGGCGCGTTTGGTGTCCAGTATCGTGCTGAGAATGTCGGTCATTTCGTGAATGTTTGGGTGAAGCTGCGGAATTGTTCAAGTTTCTCGCGGGCGGCCCCCGAGGCGATGAGCTCGAACGCCTGCCCAATGCCAGCCTGGATGGACGCCGCGACGTTGCCGGCATAGAGCGCCAGGCCCGCGTTCAGCGCCACGATGTCGCGTGCCGTGCCGGCCGTGTCGTTCAGGGCCGAAAGTATCAGCTCCGCGGATTCGTCGCGGTTGGCGACCTTGATGCTGCGGTTGGACATCATGGCCATGCCGAAGTCTTCAGGGTGGATCTCGTATTCGCGTACCTCGCCGTCCTTCAGCTCTCCGATCAGCGTGGAGGCGCCAAGCGATGCCTCGTCCATGCCGTCCTTGCCGTGGACGACGAGCACGTGCCGCGAGCCCAGGCGTTGCAAAACGCGCACCTGGATCCCCACGAGGTCGGAGTGGAAAACCCCCATCAACTGGTTGCCCGCGCCTGCGGGATTGGTGAGCGGGCCCAGGATGTTGAAGATGGTGCGTACGCCCAGTTCGCGTCGTACCGGGGCGACATTCTTCATGGCGCCGTGATGCGCGGGCGCGAACATGAAGCCGATATTGGTGACCTCGATCGATTCGGCCACCTGGTCGGGTGTCGCCTGGATGTTGACCCCCAGCGCCTCCAGCACATCGGCGCTGCCAGACGACGATGAGGCGCTGCGATTGCCGTGCTTGGCGATCTTCACGCCGCCTGCGGCCGCCACGAACATCGCTGCGGTGGAAATGTTGAAGGTGTGCGAGCCGTCGCCGCCCGTGCCGCACATGTCGAGCAGATCCTGGGGGTAGGGGGTGGAGACGGCCAGCGCGAACTCGCGCATGACCTGCGCGGCCGCCGTGATCTCGCCCACGGTCTCCTTCTTGACCCGCAAGCCCATGAGCAGCGCGCTGGCGATCTGGGGAGACATTTCGCCGCGCATCAGCATGCGCATGAGTTCGAGCATCTCGTCATGGAAAATCTCGCGGTGTTCGATGCAGCGAACCAGGGCTTCGGCGGGGGTGATCAATGG
>DATNAI010000358.1:0-5618 GCA_035572875.1 Castellaniella sp.
AAAAGCGAATATGAGAGGACATGCTCTCGTCTTCAAGCCGAAGCTGCGGTCGGCGGCCAGTTCACGTCGGCAGTATGGCAGCGAGCTATACCGCGCGGTGGACAATGGCGAGCTGCTGCTCCACTACCAGCCTCAGGTTCACATCCGAGACGGTTCCGTAGTCGGGGCGGAGGCCTTGATTCGTTGGCAGCATCCCCGGCTCGGCTTGCTCACTCCCGGAGAATTCCTGTCTGTGTTGGAGGGGGGGCCTTTGGCGGTGACCGTGGGCGACTGGATACTTGATGTGGCCTGCTCCCAGGCCACGCGCTGGCGAAATGCCGGCATGGGCGATTTGCGCATGGGCGTGAATCTCTTCGAGGCGCAGTTCCGGGCGGGGGATTTGCCGGAAAAGGTGATGGGAGTGCTTGCCAGGCACCGGCTGCCTCCGCAGGCGTTGGAGTTGGAGATCACGGAAAACATTGCACTCGACAATGAGGAAGCCGTTCTTCCCTCTTTGCGGAAGTTGCGCGACATTGGCGTAGGCGTTGCCTTCGACGACTTCGGTACCGGGTATGCATCCCTCAGTCTGCTCAAGCATTACCCGCTGACGCGCATCAAGATCGATCGCTCGTTCGTGCAGCAGATTGCGGAGTCACGGCAGGATGAAGCGCTCGTGCGTGCCATTGTCGACATCGCGCGCAATTTCGATCTGGAGGTCATCGCCGAGGGGGTGGAGACCGAGGCACAGCGGGACATTTTGCTCCAATACGACTGCATGGAGGCGCAGGGCTATCTGTTTGGAAGGCCGGAATCCGCGGATTCTTTTACCTTGCAGCATGTCGTGCCGAACTGAGCGGGCCTGGGCAGGACACTGCCCCGAACGTTATAATGATCATGTGCATGATCATGGAGTGAGAACGATGAAGACGGAACGCATCACCCTGCTCGCCTCGGCGGAATTCAAGGCTTTCTTGATGGAAGAAGCTCGTGCGGAAGATATCAGCATCTCGGAGCTCATCCGCCGCCGGTGCGAACAGCGGCAGAATGAAGACGAGCAGTTGCTCTTGGCGCTGGCGGCAGAACTCCGCGAGGCGACCGCCGCCGCCGACAGGGCTCTGGACGCCGGTCTCGCCTCCGTGGAAAGCGCCCGTGCGGCAATCCGGCAATCCCGGTCGCGTGCCCGGTACAGCGGGGCTGCTTTATGAGCGCGGTGCGCGAAGCCATTGAGGCGCTCAAGGGCACGCTGCTGCTCGCGGATAAGGTCGAGCGGGTGGCGGAAAGCCTGAAGGGGCTGTCCGAGGACCTGGAAGATCACGAGAAGAGGATCATCCGTCTGGAGACGAAATGGGAGACTGCGTTGGAGTTTTCCAGGATCCAGCAGGCCAGGCCAAAAAGGGACTAGTCCGCTAGGACCACGCCGTTGCGGCCGGCTTTCATCCCCATGATCCAGGTGACGATGCATAGACCCGCCAGCATCACCGCCACGGCGTTCCAGGTGCCGGTGAATTCATACAACATGCCGGCCAGCACCGGGCCGACCGAAGCCACGGTATAGCCGACGCCCTGGGCCATTCCGGACAGTGCCGTGGCATCGCGCGATGAACGGCTGCGCAGCACCAGCAGCGACACCGCAATGCTGAAGGTCCCGCCCATCCCCAGCCCCAACACAATGGCCGACAGCCAGATCCAGGACAGCGGTGCTTGAAATGTCGCGAGCGTGCCCGCTCCCACCATGCAGATCATCAGCGTGATGGCGGCGCGCTGATCGCGCCCGCGCATCGCCAGCCAGGGTGCCGCCAGGTTGGTGCCCAGTTGCGCGAGCAGTGCCACCGACATGACCGCACCGGCCTGGGTGGCGGGCAGGCCCCGGTCGATCAGAATCACCGGCAGCCAGGCAATCAGGCTCTGTCCGATGCAGGACTGCAGTCCCATGTAGAGCGTGACGTGCCAGGCCAGCGGATCTCGAAACAGCCCCTTCGGGGGCGTGAGAATCTCGCCGGGTGCGGCTTGTATGTCGAGGTGGTTCGGCGGCACCGCGTGCCACACGGCCGCGGCAATCAGCGCGGGAAGCACCCAAAAGGCCAGCGCCCATTCCCAGGAACTGTGCGGGAGGCGACTCATCGGCACCACCAACCCGGCGCCGAACGACGCGCCCAGGCAAAAGGACATGGTGTAGAGGCTCATCACCAGGCCGATGCGCTGGGGGAAGGCATTCTTGGCGACGACGGGGACCAGCACCATGCCCACGCTGATGCCGGCGCTGGCGAGGAGCAGGCCGGCATTCATGCCGAAGACGCCCAGCACGCTGCGCAGCCCGACGCCCACGGCCACGACCACCAAGGAGCCCACGAGTACGCTGCGCATCGAAAACACGCGCAACAGCCGGGGCGCGAACAGGCCGAAAACGCCAAAGTACAGGGTCGGCAACGCGACCATCAGGCCGGCCGCGCTGGCCGACAGGCCCAGGCTCGCGCGAATGCCGTCGAGGACCGGTCCCATGGCGGTCAGCATCGCCCGCATGTTCAGCCCGGCCAGCAGAACCGCTAGCAGCACCAGACCCGCTCCAGCGTTGCGCGCTGTTCTAGGCATTGCCTGTCGCATCGAACATTCGGTTCATATCCCTGGCGGCCGCTGTAGAGCCCAGCAGCTTGAGATGATACAGAAATCCGTGTCGAAAGGTATCGGCAAGCCTCCAGTCGTCAGGCGGGCGGCGAAAATCCCACCCGCCGCAGCCTCTCGGACGTCACTTCGATGCGAGGCGGCCGAGAACCTGTTCCTTGGTTTGCTTCATGGGTTCTTCCAGTTCCCGCAGATCGATGTCTTCGTCGATCACCTTCGGGAACAGTTCGTCTTCTTCTTCGGTGATGTGGTGATTCGTATATTCGCCCAGTACGGTGAAGTGGGCATCGTAGAGATCCTCGCCCGAGTCTCCGTCCTGCAGTTGTGCGATCAGGTCTTTGGCGCTGGCGTGCTCGACCTTCGCTTCGTCCAGCAGACTCGAGAACTTGTCTGGATCGCATTCTCGCAGGAACGGGTAGAAGTGTTGTTCCTCGACTTCCGTGTGGGCCGTCAGCGCTTTACAGGCCTGTTGGACGATGTCTTCTTTTTGCGCGCTGTCCTTCGCGGTCTTGAATTCCTTGAATAGTTTCTGTACTTCCCGGTGATCGTCGATCAGCATGCCGAGCACGCCCTTTTGGGCGGCCGGCGCGTGCGATTTATTCATGGCCATCGTGCACTCCCCAGCTTGGATCGCGCCGACAGTGGCGCGGGCTCACTCGCGCAAGTCGCGTACCCGGGGGTGGCGGTCGCCCAGCTTCACCTCGACGGTGTCGCCTTCCGACAGGAGAATGCTTGCGAACTCATCGATGGGGACGGCGCGCCCGTTATGCACGACCTCGACGCGCCGGCTCATGACCTCGAGCTGTGCCACGACATCGCTGATCGTGCTTCCCGCGGGGTAGGCATATAGCACCCCGTTTACCTTTATGATGTTTACCGCCATGGTCCTATCGCTCCCCGTCTTCAGTTGTCACCCGGCCGGCGCGGCCGTCGTGCGAGTGATCGCCGTGCTGGCGACCCCAGCCGTGTCGGACGCTCGCATCCGCGCGCTCCGCTCCCGGCTCGTACAATCGTATCTGTTGCCCCGTTCGACCCATCCGGATACTCGGGAAAGCGGGTGGGGCATCGGGATATGAGGAGACAGCATGTCGCAGGCCCGCATTGCACCCAACTCTTCCGCGGCGCGGCAAGCCGCGTCTGCGGCCGAAGCAGCGGCTGGTGTGCGCCGTGTCGCGGTCATCGGCGCGGGGACCATCGGCGCCAGTTGGGCTGCGCTGTTCCTCGCGCACGGCCTGCAGGTCACCGTCAGCGATCCCTTGCCGGACGCCGAGTCGGGCCTGCGCACGCTCATTGGTCAGGCCTGGAACACGCTGGTCGCGCTGGGTGTCGCGCCACAGGACGTCCCGTGGTCTTCTCTGGACATGCAGCCCGACCCTGCGGCCGCCGTCGCGCAGGCCGATTTCGTGCAGGAAAATGCGCCTGAACGCGAGGCGCTCAAGACGGACCTGTTTGCCCGCATGGACGAGGCGGCGCCTCCGGAAGCGATCCTGGCGTCCAGCTCCTCCGGGTTGCTCATGAGCCGGTTACAAAGCCGCTGCCGCCGGCCGGAACGCTGCGTGATCGGCCATCCGTTCAACCCGCCGCATCTGATTCCGCTGGTGGAAGTCGTAGGGGGCCAGCAGACGTCGGCCGACACCATCGCGCGTGCGATGGCGTTCTACCGCCGCGTCGGCAAGCACCCGATCCGCATCAACAAGGAGGTGGTGGGCCACGTCGCCAATCGCCTCCAGGCCGCCGTCTGGCGCGAAGCGATCCATCTGGCCTTGGAAAATGTCGCCTCCGTCGAAGACATAGACGCGGCCATGTCGCAGGGACCGGGGTTGCGGTGGGCTGTGTTCGGGCCTCACATGACCTTTCATCTTGGCGGGGGGCAGGGTGGCATGGGCCATTTCCTGGATCACCTCAAGGGACCCATCCAGACCTGGTGGGACGACTTGGGTGATGCACGCCTGGACGAAGCGACGCGGGCTGCACTGCTCGCCGGGCTAAAGGAGGAAAGCGCGGGGCGGTCGGTCGACGAGCTGGCCGCCGAGCGCGACGCCGCCATCATCCGCATCCTGGCGAGCCGCCGGGTGTCGTGATGCCGCCCAGGGTGCTCTCAGTGCGCGGGTGGCCCAGCCCTATGGCTCGGGCCGGTACCGGCGCCTGAATTCGGTCGGCGCATTGCCGCTGTTGCGGGCGAAGAATCGGGTGAAATAGGCGGGGTCACTGAAGCCCAGGCGATACGCGATTTCGGCGGTGGTCTGCTGGGTGTAGACGAGTTCACGCTGGGCTTCGATGAACAGGCGGCGGTGAATGATCTGGAGCGGCGGCAAGCCCATGCCGTCCAGGCAATGCCGGCGCAGGCTGCGTTCCGTGGTCGCCAACTGCCTGGCGTAGTCGGCAACGGGCCAATGCTCCCGGAAGTGCTGTTCCACCAGGTCGCGGAAGCGCTGGCAGATGGCGTAGGCTTCCGTGTTCCGCGGGTCGTCCGCAGGCTGAAGATTCAGGTGGCGCAATCGGGCCACCTCGACGATGAGGACGCTGGTGATGCCGGCCAATGCCGAAATGCGGCCCCCGCGATTGTGGACATATTCATCCACCAGGGTACGGAACAGCAGCTTCAGACGGGCCACGTCCTTGGGCGGGATGGCGCCAGAGATCGCATGAGCCGAACGCACGATGTCCATGGTCGAGTGATCCCTTGAAATTTGCAGGATGTCCCGCATGAAGCTCTCGGCCAGCGTCAGCACGAGTCCGTCCGTGCCCGGAATCCACTGAAAGCCGTGCACCACCGTTCGAGGCACGTTGATGAGGACGGGCGCCTGAAGCGACAGCGTCCTCGTGTCGAGCTCCACCATCCCATGGCCGGCTGCGACCCAGATGATCTGGTGCAGGTCGTGGTGGCGATGCGGCCGGATGTTCCAGTGGTGGATGCGGTTGCTGGTTTCGATCGGCTCCAGGTGCAAAAAGTCCAATGGCGCCGTCTGGTCGAGCTGGCCATACAGTGAGTAAAGCGGGATGCGTTCGTGGCGGACAGT
>DATNAI010000359.1:0-2266 GCA_035572875.1 Castellaniella sp.
GGCCAGCATGGCGCTGGTGGTCGTCTTGCCATGGGTCCCCGCGACTGCGAGCACGTGCTGGCCTCGCAGCACATGATCGGCCAGCCACTGGGGTCCGGAGACATAGGGCAGTCCGCGGTCCAGGATGGCTTCCATCAGCGGATTGCCCCGGCTCACCACGTTGCCCACGACGTAGAGATCCGCCTTCAGGGAGAGCTGGTCCGCCCCGAAACCCTCGACGAGTGCGATCCCCTGCTCCTCCAGTTGTGTGCTCATGGGTGGGTAGACCCCCGCGTCGCATCCCGTGACGGTATGGCCCGCCGAGCGCGCAATCAGGGCCAGGCCGCCCATGAACGTGCCGCAGATTCCCAGTATGTGTATGTGCATCGCAACCTCCGGTGCGTATTGTAGGGCCGGTGGACCCGTCGCCAAGGACGCGCCGTCCGGGCCCCGGACGCCCGGACCGTTGGCGCGGCTGGTTTGACGCGGGCCCCGTTCAGCAGGTAGTCTGCCAGACTGGGCGCTTGTGGCAGGCGCACCATCGGATCGGCCCGCAAGGTGACAGGATGGACAGGCGACGATTTTTAGGCGGCATCGGGCTTTTGGCACTTGCCGCGGCCGGGACGGGGGCACAGGCGTTTTCGCTGCCCCCCAGCCCCGTTTTTGGCCGATCCTTCGTGGATCTGCGGGGCGCTCGGGTCAGCTTGTCGCGCTATATCGGGCGGCCAGTGCTGATGAATTTCTGGGCGAGCTGGTGCGCGCCCTGTGTCCGCGAAATGCCGCTGCTCGAGTCCCTGCATCATGCCCACCCGGAGCTTTCCGTGGTGGGGCTGGCCATCGACACTGCTGCGAACGTGCAGCGCTTCATCCAGAAGGTGCCGGTCTCGTATGAACTTTTGCTGGGCGGCCCCGACGGTATTTCGATCATGCGCGAACTGGGCAACAAAGGCGGCGGCCTGCCTTTCACCGCATTCTTCGACAAGCGCGGGCGCTCCCAGGGTGTGGTGCTCGGAGAACTCACGGATGGCGTCCTGGCCACGCGCTTGGGGCAGATACTGTAGCCTCCGACGCATGCGCGTAGGGTGCTGACCGGTGGCTTTTAGTGGACAAATCGAGGCGTTTAGCGTAAAAAGGCGCTTTGAAGGGCTTTGCACCCGGGCTTCAGGGCCGGGTCGCAGCACCCTATGCGGCCGTCGTGGATGCTCCCGGGAGCCGGCATCGTGGATCATATCCAGGATGCTTGGGGGCATGCCGACGGCGTCTTCATTTCCAGGGTGCTGCACGATCCCGACACAATGATTCAATGGCCTGCGATTCCGTCGGCCAGCTCACAGGACTCAACTCAACATGGATCTCAGAAAACTGAAAACGCTGATCGACCTGGTGGCCGACTCGGGTATTGCCGAACTCGAAATCACCGAAGGCGAGGGCAAGGTCCGCATCGTGAAATTTTCTCAGGCCCCCGTCCTGGCGCCTGCTCCGGTTGCAGCCGCGCCGGCTCCGGTAGCCGCCGCCCCGGTTGCGGCGGAAGCGCCGGCTGTTGTCGCTCAGGGCCATCAAGTCAAGGCGCCGATGGTCGGCACGTTCTACCGGTCGCCCAATCCGAATTCGCCATCTTTCGTGGAAGTCGGCCAGGCGGTCAAGGAAGGCGATCCGGTGTGCATCATTGAAGCCATGAAGCTGCTCAACGAGATCGAAGCCGACAAATCAGGCGTCATCAAGGAGATCCTCGTCGAAAACGGCGAGCCCGTGGAATACGGCCAACCCCTGTTCATCATCGCCTGAGCCATGTTCAAAAAGATTCTGATCGCCAATCGTGGGGAAATCGCACTGCGGGTGCTGCGAGCCTGCCGGGAACTGGGCATCAAGACGGTCATGGTGTATTCCGAAGCCGACCGTGAAGCCAAATACGTGCGGCTGGCAGACGAGGCGGTCTGCATTGGACCGGCATCGCCGCGCGACAGTTACCTGAATATGCCGTCGCTGATTTCGGCGGCCGAGGTCACGGACGCGGAAGCCATCCACCCCGGCTACGGGTTCCTGTCCGAAAGCGCCGACTTTGCCGAACGGGTCGAGAAAAGCGGATTTGTATTCATTGGTCCGCGTCCGGAAAGCATTCGTACCATGGGCGACAAGGTCCATGCCAAGCAGGCCATGATCGAGGCTGGCGTTCCGGTGGTTCCGGGGTCCGCCGGCGCACTGCCCGATGACCCCAAGGAGATCCTGCGGATCGCCGGCGAGGTCGGCTATCCGGTCATGATCAAGGCGGCCGGCGGCGGCGGGGGGC
>DATNAI010000360.1:0-12804 GCA_035572875.1 Castellaniella sp.
TCCGCGTGATCCCTTGCAGTACGAGCAGCGCCGCCCCCACGAGCAGCCACATGGTCACGACCGGCCGCGGCATCGACCCATGTCGGGAGCCAGACATCACGCCGCCCTCCGGGGTTGTACCGGAGCCCCATCGGGCTGGGACGCCGCCCACTCGCTATGCATGACCTCCCACAGGTAGCCGGTCAGCTCGGTAAACCCCTGAGAGCCCAGTACTGAAATATCCCGATCCGCAGGCAGTTCCACCTGGACCTTTTCCAGTACATTGGTCGGCCGATGCGACATCACCCAGACCTCTTGGGAGAGGAACACGACCTCGTTGATATCGTGCGACACGAACAGGACCGTTTTGTTGGTCTCCATCCAGATGCGCCGGATTTCCGCGCCAATGAACATCCGCGTCTGAGGGTCCACAGCAGCAAACGGCTCATCCATCAACAAAATGTCGGGGTCCAACGCCAGCGTGCGCGCGATCGCGACGCGCTGGCGCATGCCCCCCGACAATTCCCGGGGAAACGCATACTCGAAGCCATGCAGCCCGACCAGACGCAAGGTTGAGGCCGCCCGGTCCCGCCGCTCCGAAGGCGACATGCCCTGCTGCATGTCGAGGCCGAACATTACGTTGTCGAGGGTGTTCAGCCATGGAAAGATCGACTGCTCCTGAAACACCATCCCCAGCGACGGATGCGGCGAGGTGATTTCCTCACCCTTCAGCACCAGTTTGCCCGACGTGGCAGGAGTGAGCCCCGCCACCATCTCGAGCAGCGTGGACTTGCCGCATCCGCTGGGTCCGACCAGCGATACGAACTGCCCCTGACGGACCGTCTGGTTGACATCGCGAATGACCTCTATGGTCTTCTGCGAACCGTCTTTCTGGCCAATGGTGTAGGACTTGCCCACATGCTGAATCTCCAGGAAGCGATCATCTGACATGGCCCGCGCCTCACTCGAACGAGGTCCGAAGGCTTTCCGGCCAGTAGCTCTGATTGAGCAGCTTGCCGATATCGAAGGCCTCCTTGATCTGGCCATCGGCCACCATGCCCTTGACGTTGGCCCGATAGCCGTCCGGGTCCACCTTCATGTTCCAGGCGCCGATCTTCAGGTAGTTGCTGATCCCGCTCGCCAGTACTTCGCGGGGCGTGTTGGGAAAGAACTTGGTGGCCATGTCGGCCGCCTTCTCGGGATTCTTTTCAATGAACTGGACCGCTTCGTAAAGTGCCTGGAAGACTCCCTTGACCGCCTCCGGATGGGCCTGTGCGAACTTCTTGTTGACGTCGATGCCTTCCAGATAGAAGTGCTTGATGTACTCTCCCGGCGCCAGGACGATCTGGGCATCCTCATGCAGCAGCTTGCTGCTCAGGAAGGGTTCCATGGCCCAGCCCGCCGTGACCACACCTGCCTTGGACGCCGTCCAGTTGTCTCCCATTCCGCTGAGCGCGACGAACTGCACGTTCTTGACGCCCGCGAGTTCCGTGCTGTTCTTGATCAGATATTGCGACGCGGAGCCGGCGCCGCTGTACCCCAGCTTCTTGCCTGACAGATCCTGGACGGACTTGATGTGGGCGGATTTCGGGGCGATCCACACCATCACGCTTGCGGAATTGGACCAGCCTCCCACCAGCTCCACGTTGGGATCCACACGGGCCGCCATATACGCTGCCGGCGCCCCGCCCTCGGCGATATCGACATCGCCGGTCGAGAGCAGCCGCAACGTGCTGCCGCCGCCGCTGCCCTCGGTAAAATCCACCTTCACGCCATGCTTCTTGAACAGGCCCAGTCCCGCCGGAGCGTCAAACTCGGCCAGGTAGGACGGCAAACTGGTCAACAGGGCACTGCGGTGGCTGATGACGAATTTCACATCCACCAGTCCAGAGGACTGGGCAAACGCCGATGCCGGCGCGAGCCCCGTGGCCAGCGCCACCGAAGCAAGCGCGCCCGCCGTCAGAAACGCGCGTCGCGATGCGATGCTTTTCATGTATTTGTCTCCTGTCGTATTTTTTGAGTGCGTCCTCAGTCCGCCCCGTCGGTCCACCGGCGGGTGCGGGTCCCGTATCTGCCAAATTGAACACGGGCCATGCCGCCTGATCCGTCAGGCCCGACGGAATTTCCCGACACACCAGTAGGGTAATCATCATCGCAGGGAGCGTCGAGGCCCTGAGGTTGATGTACGATATCAATTAACTTGATAGGGACGGCTCAGCGAATGCAACCAGCGAATGGGACTCTGCCCGCGCAAAACATCGACCTCAAGCTGCTGGCGATCTTCGTGGAGATGCTGCGCACGGGCAGTGTCTCGCAGACGGCGAAACACCTGAACTTGGGACAGCCCACCGTCAGCATGAGCCTGGCGCGCCTGCGCAAATGCTTCAGCGATCCCCTGTTCGTCCGGACCTCGGACGGCATGAAACCCACTCCGCTCGCCCTGGACCTGCGGCCTTCGCTGACGCAAGCCTATCAATCGCTGCTCAACGCCACGCGCGACCGCGCGGACTTCGATCCGCACACATCCGACCGGCTCTTCCGGATCGCCATGATCAATTCAGGCTATCTGTCCGTCTCGCCGCGATTGCTGGAATTGCAGCGGACCGTCGCGCCCAGCATCCGGTTTCATTTTTCAGCCATCACGAAGGACATCAGCAAGCTCATGGAGGCGGGAGAAGTGGACCTGGCCATCACGTTCATGTCGCAACTGGGCTCCCCCAACCTGTACCAGCAACAGCTTCTGAAACAGGGATTCGTGGCAGTGGTCCGCCATGATCATCCTCGCGTGCGGAAAAACCTGTCGATGGAGGACTACGAACGCGAACAGCACCTGTCCATTTCGCCGGTAGGTACCGGCGGCCACTGGGTACCGGACATTGCCATCGAGCAGGCCGGGATCCGGCGCCGTGTCAGTTGGCGTGTCGAGAGCGTACTCGGCATCCTGCCCATCATCGGCATCAGCGACTTGATCGCCACCATCCCCAACGGCGCCGCGCAGTTTCTGAAGCAGCAAGGCCTGGTCCGCGTCTTCCCGCTTCCATTCGAGACGCCCACCATGATCGTGATGCAGCACTGGCACGAGCGTTTTCATCGGGACAGCGGGCTTCGCTGGTTGCGAGGCCAGTTGCTCACGGCGTTCGCGACCGTTGACTGGGCTACCGTGTCAGCTACAGAGACAGGCTAGAAGCCCCGCCTCAAACGCTGAACCTCGGCCTGATTCAGCCGTCTGGCTTCAAGCTCCGCGTAGTCGCGCTCTCCGGGCTCGTACTGCCCGTTGTAGTTGCAGCTTGCCTGGTTCAGGCGGCAGGGGCTGCTGAGCTCCAAGGGACCCTGTGATCGCCGTTGTGGCGACGAACATCCCGCGACCAGCACACCCAGACACACCATGGCGCCGAACCGGCTCAACATTCTGGCGGACATTTTCCTGCTCCCATGGGGCACGCAACAGAAACCTTTATACCAAACACTCCGCCATCAGGCGCGGGTCTCCGGTAACGGAATGAATTCCCGATCATCCCCGACAGGGAGCTTCATGCGCTGGGCACGCCAGTCTTCACCAGCCTGCTCGAGCCTGTCCCTGGACGAAGACACGAAGTTCCAGAAGATGAACCGTTCCCCGATGGGTTCTCCACCCAGAAGCATCAGCGTCGAACGCTGCCGCGCCATGATCTGCATGGCACGGGCACTGTCGACCACTTGCATGCGGCCCGCCGGCATCACCTGGCCGTCTATTTCAACCTCTCCCCGGGCGACATAGACGGCGCGTTCGGAATACTGCGCGCTGAGACTCCGGCGCGCGCCCGCGTCCATCTCCCAGTGGAGATAAAAAAGCGGGGAATAGGTGACGGCACCCGCCGTCACACCATCGATCGAGCCGGCAATCAGGCGCCCGGTCACACCGTCTTCCCGGAACTCCGGCAACTGGGCTGTTCCCTCGAGATGGTGAAAAGCGGGATCCATTTCCTCCTGTTCTCGAGGTAGAGCGACCCACGACTGGATGCCGTGCATGAGCGCGCCGTGCGCGCGGGCATACTCCAGGCGTTCGCTGTGCGTAATGCCCTTGCCGGCCGTCATCCAGTTCACCTCTCCCGGGCGGATTTCCTGCTCGGATCCGAGGCTGTCCCGGTGCGTGATGGCGCCGCTGTACAGATAGGTGACCGTGGAAAGCCCGATATGCGGATGGGGCCTGACATCCAGCGACCTGGAAATCCCCGGCGCCAGATCCAGAGGACCCAGGTGATCAAAAAAGATGAAAGGTCCCACCATCCGGCGCTTCTTGAAAGGAAGGACCCGCCCCACGGTGAAGCCGCCTCCCAGGTCATGCATGCGCCGGTCAATCAGCAGATTGGCATTCTCGTTCATGGCAGTCTCCCGACAGTTCGCCCTCCATGATAGGCCGTATACCGTTAAAGGTCGCTGAACCTGAGGCGAGCCGGTGCTATCGTAGCCGTCCACAGTCCCTCGATTTCCCTGGAGACACTATGCAACGGCATTACGTCCAGATTCTTGACGGCAGGATCCACGCAAGCTCACAGGAAGTGCCGCTCATGCACCCCGGACCCTCCCAGCTTCTGGTGCAGGTGCGCGCGGCCGGTCTGAATCGCGGCGAGGTCCTCGCTCTGCGCCATTCGGGCTCGGAGGCGCTCACCAGCCTGGGCATCGAGGCTGCCGGCGAAGTGGTCGAAACAGGACCGGAATGCCAAGGACTCCACGTCGGCGATCGCGTCATGGGACGTTGCAAGGGCGCCTTTGCCGACCATGTGCTGATCGACGCACGCGACGCAATGCCGATACCGGACGACCTTTCCTGGGTCCAGGCGGCTGCCGCTCCCATTGCAACCATGGTGGTCTACGACATGCTGGTCATGCAAGGCCATCTGACAACGGGCGAGTGGCTGCTGATCACCGGCGTTTCTTCGGGCGTCGGCGTGGCAGCGTTGCAGATGGCGAAGTCGCTGGGGGCCCGGGTGATCGGCACGTCCGGCTCTCAGGGAAAGCTGACTGATCTGGCCGGCCACGGGCTGGATTGCGGGATCCCGACGCGGCAACCCGACTTCCGGGAAGCTGTGATGGCCGCCACCGAAGGCCACGGCGCCGATCTGGTAGTCAACATTATCGGGGGATCCGTCCTCGCTGAATGCGTCGGATCCATGGCCCTTCAGGGGCGGTTGGCCACGGTCGGATACGTGGACGGCGTCACCAGCGCGCCGCTGGACCTGGCGGCCCTGCACAGTCGTCGGCTGCATCTGTTCGGTGTGTCGAGCAAACAGTTGAAACCGGAACAGCGCCACGCCGTCGTCTCCGGCGTCATCCGCGACGTGCTGCCGCTGTTCGCCCATGAACGCATGCGCCCGGTCATAGCGCGCGTCTTCCCGTTCGCGCATCTGGCCGATGCCATCACATACATGGAATCCAACGCCCAGACAGGCAAGATCGTGCTCTCGAAGCCGATTTAAGCGCCGTCCAGTACCCTGGGTGCCCGGCACATCGTCGCACTGGTGGCGCAGACCGCGGCCACCAGCAGCGCCGACGCCGCCATGGCGAACAGCGGCCGGTAACTGTCCAGCACGACATAAGCCCAGGACATGCCATAGCCGGCGACGGCCTGCAGCAGGGCAAACGACAGCGTGGCCCAACCCCAGGCCTGTTGCTGGCGTTCAGGCGGCACCAGCTCGATGAGCGAGCCGGAGGTCAGCGCGACGGTACCTGGAATCAGCAGACCCACCAGGACGGACGAAAGCAACAACGCCGCAGGCGATGCGGAAAACACCGGGAGCGCAACGGCGGCGGCCTTGACGATGAGGCCGAGGGCCAGCGCACGACGAAATCCCAGCCATTGGGCCAGTCCTCCTGCCACAAACGGACCCACCGCTGCGCCCAGCCCGAAGGCCGTCCAATATGCCGCCCCGACGGCCAACCCGCGGGCCAGTTCATGGGCGATGTAGTCCACCCAGAACAGGGTGTGGGGGACAAAGCCTACAGCATCCAGACCATAGGCAAGCAAAATCAGCAGGACCACGGCCACCGACCACTGCACAGGCCGATGGCCCGTGTCGGCAACCGCCACGCCCGCCGATGAGGCCAAGTGGCGCCACACCGCCATCCAAGCCCACAGCGCCAGCACGGCCGCCAGTGTGCCCAGCGCCACCCAGGTCGCCGCGATGCCATAGCGGATCAGCCATGGAACGACGGTGCCGCTGGCGGCAATGCCCAGTCCAATACCCGAAAAAATCAACGCGGAAGCCGCCGGACGGCGTTCCCGAGGCACAGTGGTCAGCGCTTCGGAGACCCCCACGACGGTCAGGACAGCGCCGCTCACGCCGCAGGCGAGGCGCCAGATTCCGTACCAGATGGCTCCCCAATCGAACAAGCAGGCATAAAGACTCACCACCGTCACGACAAGAGCGACCGCCAGAATCCGACGCGAGCCAAAGACCGATGTGGCGCGATGCGCCAGAGCGGCCCCGATCAGGTATCCAAGCAGATTGACGGCGCCAAGATAGTTGGCTTGGGCAATGGAAAACCAGTGCTCGTCGACCAGGGCGGGAATCAGCGGCGTATAGGCGAATCGCGCCAGCCCGATGCCCAGCAAGACGCAGACGCCGCCCGCGAGACTGGAGAGTACCCAAGAGCGTTCCCGCATGATTTTCCCGGAGGAATGAAAGAATTCGAGCTTACTACACAGCCTTCCGACCAGCGGATGGCCGTATGCCGGCATGAGGTCGCGGCGTACAGCCATCGCCGGCCGCACCGGGCTGTGCAGGCCTCTCTCATGAGGTCTACGGGATCTGGCAATCCCCGCGGGGAGCCCTCTCAATGCCTGCCGGCTGGTGGACCAGCGTACCCTCCCGGGTACGCTGCGTACACGCAGCGGAGACTTTCAATGAACAGGCGGTCTCACGATCCGCTGGCCAGCACCTTGGGGCTCAGATCGCTGCCATGGTATTTCTTGTAGACCGTGTTCAGTTCGCCATTCTTGAGGTTCGCATGGACCCAATTGTCGACCCACGCCTTCAGCTTGGGCGTATTTTTGGGCATGACGACTCCCAGCATGAATTCATGCTGCACGAACTTGGTCTCGTAGGGATCGCTCTTCAGCTTCTTGTTGATCTCGGCCACATTGGGCCACTGAGAAGAAATCGCCTGCACCTGCTTGGAGACCGCTGCCGTCACCAGCGTGGCGTCATCCTCGTAGCGGCGGATATTGGCGTCGGATGCGTTCTTGGTGATGTCGCTGTCGTTCACCGTCGCACGCGTGACGCCGATCGTCACGCCCTTCAGATCCTTGTAGTCAGCGGCCTTCAACGCCTTGGGAGCCGCCACGATGATCTGCAACGAAGCATAAGGCACCGAAAAATCCACGACCTTTGCCCGCTCGGGGGTGATGGACAGATTGCAGACGCAGATGTCTGCCTTGTCCGTCTGGATGGTCGGCACGCGGGCCGCATTGGTGATCGGCACGAACTGGAGTTTCACCCCCAGGTCCTTGGCCAACCGTTCCGCCGTGGACACGTCGGAACCTTCGGGCTTCATCTCGGCATTCGCGTAGCTGAACATGGGCACACCCATGGCGATGGCCACCCGGATGACACCATCCTTCTTGATCTGATCCAGGTCAGCAGCCTGTACCGCCGTCACGCCGAATGCGCACAAACTCAGCCCCGCCGCAGCGGCCAGCATTTTCTTTCCGAACATCATCAAGTCTCCTTCCAGTTGCCAATAAGAGGCTGCGCCCCTGCTTCATTGAGCCTTCTCAAAGCCCGTTGCCGATGAAATCCTGAAGTTCCCGCGTCTTGGGGTTGACCAGGATATCGGGCCCGCCACGCTCCCAGACCTGGCCCTGGTGCATGAAAATGATGACGTTGGCCAGCCGCCGGGCGAACGCCATTTCGTGTGTGACCAGCACCATGGTCATGCCGCCCTGAGCGAGTTTCTCAATGACCCTGAGCACCTCGCCAGTCAGCTTGGGATCCAGCGCGGACGTGACTTCGTCAAACAGCATCACCTGCGGCTCCATGGCCAGGGACCGGGCAATTGCCACTCGCTGTTGCTGCCCCCCCGACAGTTGCTCGGGATAACTGTCGTACTTTTCGAGCAGCCCGACCGTATCCAGTACCTGGCGAGCACGCTCTTCGCAAGTCTTGCGCGACAGTTTGCGCACATGGCGCAGGGCCAGCGTGATATTGCGGCCCACTGTCAGGTGCGGGAACAGGTTGTAGCTCTGAAAGACAATACCCACGTCCTTGCGCAACTGCCCCAGGTCCACCTTGGCCCCACCGAGATGGTGGCCGCACACCTGGATACTGCCGTCATCGATGCGCTCGAGATGATCGATGCAGCGCAGGGCCGTACTTTTCCCCGAACCGCTCTGCCCGATGATGGCAACGACCTGGCCTCGTTCGATGTCAAACGACACGCCCTTGAGCACCTGGTTCTCGCCAAAGCTCTTGTGCACATTCTGCAAACTAACGACGACCGACATTCAGCTTCCTTTCCATGGCTCGGCTCCACCTGGACAGGGGGAAGCACAGCAGAAAATAAAACCCGCCCACCAGCGCGAATACCAGGAACGGCTGAAAGAGCGAGTTGTTGAGAATCTGGCCCGCACGGGTGAGTTCCACGAATCCGACCACTGAAGCCAGCGAGGTGGACTTGATGACCTGGACCAGGAATCCCACCGTTGCCGGCAAGGACAGGCGTACCGCCTGCGGAATCACGACCAGGATCAGCGACTGCCAGCGCGAGAGTCCCAGGCACTCGGAGGCTTCCCACTGCGTCTTTTCGATGGACTGCACGCTGCCACGCCAGATTTCCCCCAGGAAAGCACTGACGTACACCATGAGCGCAATCCCGGCGGCCACCAGCGGCGGCACGTTGATCCCGAAGATCCCCACCCCGAAATAGACCACGAACAGCAGAATCAGCAAGGGGATGCCCTGGATCGCTCCGATATAGAAGGCGGTCACCGCCCGCACGGCGCCAAACCGCGAAACGCGCGCAAGCATCACCGCAAACCCCGCCACAGCGCCCAACACAAAAGACAATGCCGACAGAATCAGTGTCCAACCCAAGCCCTTGAGCAGATAGGTGAACTGGATGTAGGTGAAATGGTCCATGTTCTCCCCTTATGCGACCTTGTGGCGCAATTGCTGGACGCGGGCCGAACGGGCCACTACCCGGCGCCGGCGAAACAGCACCAGCCCGGCCGCCGAAAACAGACCCTTCAGCAGCACCGCGAGGATCAGGTACAGCAATGCCACAACGATATAGGTCTCGAGGGACAGGAAGGTGATGGACTGAACGTTGTTGGCCACGCCAGTGAGCTCCTCGGCGGAAATCTGCGACGTGATCGACGACATCAGCATCATCAGCACAAACTGGCTGGTGATCGAGGGATAGACTTTTTCAAAGGCCGGCAACATGATCACATGCCAGTAGATGCGCAGGCGCGACAGCCCCAGGCACTCCGCCGCCTCGACCTGCCCCGGCGGGACGGCGTCCATCCCGGAACGGACGATCTCCGCCGAATAGGCTCCCACGTTGATCACCATGGTGATCACGGCGGCCAGGTTGGCCGACATGGTGTATCCCAGACTCGAGAGACCGAAATAGAAAATGAAGATCTGCACCAGAAACGGCGTGTTGCGGACCGTCTCGATGTAGATCCCGCACGCCCGCGACAGCCAGCCGATCACACTACGGCGCCCAATCGCGCACAGAATGCCCAGAATCAGACCGAATACCGTGGAGGCCAGGGTCAATTCCAGAGTGGTCACCGCCCCCGCCAGGAACATGTTCCAATAAGGCAGGAGGCCGGTGAAATTGAACGTATAGTTCACGATGATTCTCGGGCTACATTAGATCGGACATCGTACTTTCAGATACAAGCGGCTCTGGAACTACTTCCGCACAGGTTCAAAAGGCCCCTGTGCGGTAAATGCCCCACCCTGATACACCAGTGTCGGATCATCGGCCGCCGGCATGGGCTGCCGCTCGATCTTGTCGCGATAGACCTCTGACGTGTCCCGCGGCTGGAACCCCAGGTGCGCAGCCATCCGGTTATCCCACCAGGCCTCCTTGTTGTCGGACATTCCGAAGATGATTGTGTGGCCGATGTCGGGCGTGAACAGGCCTCGCCGGATGAGCTCGGTCAGATCGCGGGCACTGAGCCAGATGTGCATCATTCGGCGATCCTTCGGCTCGGGAAAGCACGAACCGATGCGGATGGAAAGCGTCTCGATCCCGTAGCGGTCGTGATAGAAGCTGGCCATGGCTTCGCCATAAACCTTGGACAGCCCGTAATAACTGTCGGGCCGGGTAGGCATGCTCGCGTCCAGCCGGTCCGTCTGCCGGTAAAAGCCGACGGCATGGTTCGAGCTGGCAAAGATGACGCGGCGGGCGCCATGCTCGCGAGCTGCCTCGTAGATATGAAAAATGCCTTTGATATTGGCCTCGAGGATCTCCTCGAAAGGCCGTTCCACTGACACTCCACCCATGTGCACAATCGCGTCGCAACCCTGGACCAGCTCGCTCACGGCCCGTCGATCCGACAGATCGCATGGACGTAATTCCTCGGCGGGTCGCGCCTCGCCCAATGCATGGATGTCGGAGACCCGCAGGATGCGCGCCATGGGTTTGAGCGTATCGCGCAGCACACTCCCCAAGCCGCCGGCTGCACCCGTCAACAGAATCCGCCCAAACTTGTTGTCAACCACACGACTCTCCACAAAAACCGTTCCAGCATTGTGATACGTCATCGTATAACTGATAATCCGGAATTACCCTGAATTCTCTCTTGGTCCCGGCGACGGTCCATATCCGCCCGGCCATTGGCCATTTCGCACTGAAGCGACTATCGTCGAAGTCACCATCGGCGCTCCCAAGACGGATGATCCTACCGACGCGCCGGCCCGAACGGAAACATGAATGACATCGCCTTTGTACACAATCGGCCATTCCACCCGCGACCTGCCTGCCTTCACCGGGATGCTGGCCGAAAACGGGATTCGGCTCCTGGTGGACGTCCGCACGGTACCGCGATCCAGGACCAATCCGCAATTCAACCGCGACGCACTTCCGGCGTCCCTGGCGCCCCTGGACATCGCCTACCGGCACATGGAATCGCTGGGCGGCCTGCGTGGCAAATCCAGGACCACTCCGCCCGACGTCAATGGCTTCTGGGAGAACGACAGTTTTCACCACTACGCGGATTACGCTCTGACAGAGGCCTTTCGCATCGGTCTGGAGGAGCTCATCGAGCAGAGTCGAAGCCAGGCCACTGCCATCATGTGCGCGGAAGCAGTCTGGTGGCGATGCCACCGGCGGATCATTGCCGACTATTTCCTGGCGCGACAGATTCCGGTACTGCACATCATGGGAGCCGCCCATGTCGATCCGGCGCGGCTGACGGCGGGCGCGGTGATCCAGGAAGACCTGTCGGTGCTTTATCCCGCCGCTGCATGAAACCAGGGGCGGGCGCGTACTTTTCAGTCTCCCGTCAACTGCGTAAGATTCTGCGTCCCGTATCGAGTCGAACCCGCGGGATCCTGCGCGGAAAACCGCGCCTCCGGCGGCGCTCCCGTCGCAGTTGCGTTCACGAGCGTGTTGCATACATTTACACGTAACGGTCGAACGCGGCCTGGCACATCAGAACCTTTCGTTTCCATGAACGTCATAGCGTCAGGTGGTCTGTTCCACTCGCCCGGACGCACTGGCGCCGGGCCTTCTATGGAGTTCATGTCATGACGACACGTTCCCGCATTGCCCTCTTGTCTGCCTGCTCGGCAGTCGCCCTCAGCCTCGCCGCCTTCGCGCCTACCTACGCAGCCGAAGCGCCTGCTGCGGCGCCTGCGGCAGCCACACAACACACCGCAAAGCAGGCCACCAAACACCACGCCAAGGCGCACAAGACCGCCAAGCATCACAAGATGATGACCAAAAAGCACAGCAGCACGACCACCAAGTAATCCCGGCGCGCACACGCGGCTTCGTCCGGAGCCACGTGGACGCGCAGCGATTTCCTGGTGACGAAGAGACGCCGCAGGCACTGGTCTGCGGCGTCTCTTCGTCACATCCGATACACTGGGCATTTCCGCCCCCTGCGCGCTCATGCCGACACTCCACTTCCGCAGTTTTCTGCTGCTGCTCACGGCGGTTTCCATCGCCTTCATCAGCATCCTGCTGCCCTACTACCCGGCAATCTTCTGGGGCACCGTACTGGCCGTGATCTTCAGCCCCGTGCACCGAGCGCTGCATCACGCCATGAAGGACCGTCATCCCAATCTTGCCGCATTCATCACGGTCTTGTGCATCACGCTGATGGTCATCCTCCCGCTGCTGTTCGTCGCCGGGGCACTGGCCAATGAGGTGGCCGGCATTTACAACCGGATCAACCGCGGGCAGTTCAATCTGGGCCAGTACTACGAGCAGGTCATCTCCGCCCTGCCGCCCTCGGCGCATGGGTGGTTGAATTCCATCGGACTGGGGGACCTGTTCAGTCTCCGGGAAAAGCTTTCGGCGGGCGCCCTGCAAGGCAGCCAGTTCCTGGCGCGCCAGGCCGTCAGCATCGGTCAGAACACGTTTCAGTTCGTGGTGGGCCTGGCCGTGATGCTGTATCTCCTGTTCTTCCTGCTGCGCGATGGGCCGTCAATGGTGCCCACCATGAAACGGCTGATCCCGCTGGAGGACGCGCATCGCCGCGACGTGTTTCAGAAATTCTCGACCGTCGTGCGGGCCACCGTAAAGGGCAACATCGTCATCGCTGCCACGCAAGGGCTGCTGGGCGGCCTGATGTTCGCCTTCTTGGGCATCCAGGGCGCGCTATTC
>DATNAI010000361.1:0-4331 GCA_035572875.1 Castellaniella sp.
AGGTACGCGCTGGCCTCGTGGCATAAATGGTGATCCAGATACGTCCAGCGCTCGCGTATCTCTTCAAGGGTCGCCCTCTCGAAGCGCGGCTTCAGGTGCAGCGGCGCAGCCGCCGCCAATTGGCGGGGCGCGTTCACGATATAGGATAGAAACAGGGGATCCCACGGAGACTTGCCGGTCTGTGGCGCCCCCGCGCGTGACGGCTCCAGGGGCAGCCGGATATCTCCGTCCGGCGTCACCGCCCCATGGTCCAGCAAAGCGGGATCGAAGGCATAGGCAATGTGGTCGACCTCCCGCAGGGCGATGCCGGCGGCGCCCAGGCAATAATCCATGGCATGGAAGGGAAGCTCCCAGGCCGTGAACGGCACGGGCCGCTTGCCGTGCTTGACGCGGGTGAAACGCTCTTCCTCAGCCGCCGCGATGACTTCGCCGTCGCGCACCAGCGCGGCGGAGCAATCATGAAAGGCAGCATTGACTCCCAGCGTATACATAATGACTCCGTTACGGCACCGTGGCGCGCATAGACAGCAATTCGCGTGCCGCTTGCACAACCTGTCCGGGGGTCACGCCGGCCAGGCATGCCGGCTCCCCGTACGGGCACACGCTGCGATAGCAGTTGCGACAAGGCACCGGGCTGTTGAGCACCCGCTGAGGCGCCTGCCAGGGGGTATGCTGCGGATTGGTCAGCGCGTAGAGTTCGACAATCGGCACCTGCAGGGCCGCCGCAATATGCGCCGGCCCACTGTTGTTGCAGACAAAAACGTCGGAGGCGCCAATCGCGGCCCCGAGTTCGCCCAACGTCAACGCCCCGCTGAGATCGACCAGATCGCGGGCAAGCCCGCTATGCCTGGCCACGGCGGCGGCAAAGTCCGCATTTTCCGCACCGCCGAGCAACAGCATGCGGCGTCCCTCCTGGCGCAGCCCGTCCAGGGCCTGGGCAAAGAGCCGGGCCGGATAGCGGCGCGACGACGCGGAAGCCCCCCCATGAGCGGCGATCCAACCTCCCCGTTCCTTGACGCCACAACGCGCCAGCTTGCGCCACAACCCCTCCCGGTCCACCGGACGCACGAGAAATCCCAGACGGGAATCCTGCGTCGCAGCGCCCACCTTTTCGACCAGCTCGAGCTGACGCAACACTTCATGCCGCTGGATCTGCGCGGGCTCGGGTTCCCGTACCCAGTCACTGAGCAGCTGATACGGATTTTCGCGGCTGTAGGCGAGCACGCGCGGCACGCCGGCCAGATGCAGCATCAGTGCCGCGGGCAGCGCGCTTTGGCTGTACACCGTAAAAATGACGGCGGCGTCCGGACGCAGGGCTGTCACCCGCTGGATGGCCTCACGGTCCCGTGCCGCGGTTGCAAAGGGGGCCTTGACCCACGACGCGTCGTATTCCATCACCTCGTCGACTTCGGCCAAATGAGGCGCGAGCACCGCGCCCGCGGAGGAAGTCAGCAGCGTCACGCGTCCTGCGATCGTCCGCAGCGCGCGCAGCGCGGGCGTCGTCATCAGGACATCACCCATATTGTCCAGACGGACGCCCAGGACATGGCGGATCCCACTCCAGGCCACGGCGTCGCCGACTTCAGACATGACGCACCACATCACCTCGCATGCCGATCAAGCCGCCACCGCTGTGGCGCTGCCCGAGGCGCGCACCCGCACATCGAGATGCGGATGGCTGCCGCGAATCCCGCTCAGCTCCCCGTATACATCCAGCAATTCCGTGGCCACCCTCTTCCAGGTGTACAGCCGGCGCGCCCGGCGCAGTCCCGCATTGCCCATTTGCGCACGGAGCGCGGGATTGCGAGCCAGCGCCGCCAACCGCTCCGCCAGCGTCTCCGCATCGCGGGGAGGCACCAGGAAACCGGTACGGCCATCCACGACCGTGGTCCGGATCCCTCCCGTGTCTGCGCCGACCACGGGCCGCTCGCAGGCCATAGCCTCCACAGGAGTGATGCCGAAGGGTTCATACCACGGCGTCGTCACGAACACATCGCTGGCGCCGTAATACCGGGCGAGCTCGAAGCGGTCCCGCCGGCCGGCGAACTCCACCACATCCGTGACGCCTTCCTCGGCACAGACGGCGCGCAGCCGCGCCACTTCAGGCAGTCGGGACACACTGAGATCGCGTGCGTCTCCTCCGACCACGCAGAGCCGGGCATCCACCTTATGGCGGCGGCGCAAGCACGCCACCGCCCGGATGACGTTATCCACGCCCTTGCGAGGCACCAGACGCCCGAGCTGCAAAATGCGAAACCGGTCGTCCCGCCAACCCAGGTGCGCCCGCGCGGCGGCCATGTCGCAGGGCTGCATCTCCTGCGGATCGTAACCGCAGGGCACCACCGCAATGCGGCTGGCGTCCGCCCCGTAGAGCGCAACCAAGTCGTTTCGATCCTGCGGGCATTCGGCAATGATGCAATCGGCTTCGCGCACGACATCCGCCTCCATCGCGAATCGCGCATCCGGAAAACCGTCGGCCTCGCCCTGATGCTGACGCCGCACCTTGCCAAGCGCATGAAAGGTCACAATCAGGGGGCAGCCGACGATACGCGCAGCCTTCAGGCCGACGCTCGCGGACATGAAAAAGTTCGCATGAACCACGTCATAAGGATCCGCCTGACTGATGAAGTGCTGGATCAGTCCACTTTCAAAATCCGGGAGCCACGGCAGCAGCGACTCCTTCGGGAGGAAGCGCGCTGGCCCCGCCTCGATATGGATGACCCGCACGCCCGGGAGCCAACGGACGCAGGCTGCCTGATCCACCGCGTCCTTGCGGGTATAGATGTCGACCTGATGACCCGCCGCCGCGAATTGCCGGGCGATCTGGGCCACATAGATGTTCTGGCCGCCGCTGTCCACGCTGCCTGCGGCCGCCAGCGGGGAGGCGTGCTCGCTGATCAAGGCTATATGCGCCATGATGGTCTCCGGTGAGAGAAAAGGAGCATGCCCGCGCTATACCGGCCCGCTGGCATAACCGCCGCTGGAAAACACCTGGACGCGGTTCTCGACTTCTTCGACACCGGCGCACGCGTTGGCGCAGTCTTCCACGGCGACGCGCGTTGCGTGGTCCGGGACGTTCCCCGTCAAGGTGGCCTTGGCATTCTGCACGCTGACCTCCACGTCGCCCACCTCGAGTCCGCTGTCGCGCAGCCGCTCACACAGCGCACCGCGAATGTAATCGTCGGTGCGCACGGAACGGGTCGAGTCGGTATACGGAACGCTGGAATCGACGGGCGATACGCCCTGTCCCTCCACCGCCGGGCGGACCGCCTCGCTGCGCGGGGCATCGTGGTGGTAATAGGGGTCCCGGACGGTGCGGGTCCCGGGGTATTTGCCGCCCTGCTCGTACTGCGCGCCGTGGGGATTGGCCTCGCCGTAGCCATACTCGGCGGGATCCTGGCTACCCGAGTCCCCGTGGGGCCGTTGCCCCGATGTGCGCTCCTGAGAGGTAGGAGGCTCGGCGTAGCTGTCGTCGCTCGCCTGGCGCCTTTGCGGGTCGTGAAGCGCTGGGCGATCGTTCTTGCCTGGATCGTCGTGATGCATCTCGGAACTCCTGGGTGTGCGCCGCCCAATGGCGACGACACTCCAGCGAGCAAGCAGCGTTCCCGAGAGGCACCCTGGGCCGCTGCCTCAGCGGATGCGCGCGCTCCACAAGCCGATCCAGCGCTGAACCGAGGATCGGTCCCACTGGCGATGGACGTAATCGACCAACCTGGAGGGTACGGCGTCTCCTGCACTGACCAGGCGGTTGAGCATGAAGGCCAGCTCGAAATCCGCGATGCTCCAAGTCTTGAATAGCTGGCCCGCACCCTGTGGAAGTGTGTGTTCGGCAAACGCGATCAACTTGGCGGCTGCCGCGCGCGCGGCATCGCTCAGGGCCGGCAGCGGCTGCGCCGGTTTCCGGAACAGATTGTCCGATGAGCGTTCCTGGCGGACCACGGCCAGGTCCGTGCGCACCCAGGCCTGGATCTGGCGCGCGCGGGCGCGCTCGCGTACATCCTCTGGATAGAGCGGCGCCCCCTCAAAGGCCTCGTCGACATACTCGATGATGGCCAGAGACTCGGGCAGCGCGAAATCACCCTGTACGAGCAGCGGCACCTTCCCCGTCACCGACAGCGCCTGGTATTCGGGCCGGTGCTGTTCGCCCTTGGCCAGGTCCACGGGCGATACCTCGAATGGAATACCCTTTTCGGCGATCGCCACGTAGGCCGCCATCGCATAAGGGCTGACGAAATTCGCGTCGGTATACAGAACCAGTTTGTCAGTCATGACGGGATTCTCCTGTCTTGGAAGTGAGTCAGCCTATAGCGTACTGCGGGCCGGGTCCTTCA
>DATNAI010000362.1:0-5728 GCA_035572875.1 Castellaniella sp.
CCAGGACATACTGGCGCGCAGTTTCGTAGCAGGCCTCAGCAGCGCCCAGCGCGCCCCAGGCAATCCCGAAGCGCGCCGAATTCAGGCACGTGAAGGGGCCCTTCAGGCCGCGCACCTCCGGGAAAACGTTTTCCTCAGGCACGAAGACTTCGTCCATCACGACTTCGCCCGTGATGGACGCCCGCAACCCGACCTTGCCGTGAATGGCAGGCGCCGACAGCCCCTTCCAGCCTTTTTCAAGGATGAAACCGCGGATGTCGCCCGCCTCGTCCTTGGCCCAGACGACAAACACGTCAGCGATCGGACTGTTGGTGATCCAGGTCTTGGCCCCTGTCAGGCTATAGCCGCCAGCGATCTTCTTGGCGCGCGTGGACATGGAACCCGGGTCCGAACCATGGTCGGGCTCCGTCAGGCCAAAGCAGCCGATCAACTCGCCGGCCGCCAGCCGGGGCAAATATTTCCGCTTCTGATCCTCGGTCCCGAAAGCGTTGATCGGCACCATGACCAGAGAGCTTTGCACACTCATCATCGAGCGATAGCCCGAGTCCACGCGCTCGACCTCGCGAGCGATCAGCCCATAGCTGACGTAATTGAGACCCGCGCCGCCGTACTGCTCGGGGAGGGTGGCGCCCAGCAGGCCGAGCTCGCCCATCTCGCGAAAGATGGACGTATCCGTCTTCTCCTGACGGAAGGCCTGCTGCACGCGCGGCTGCAGCTTGTCCTGACAGTAGTCGCGCGCCGCATCGCGGATCATGCGCTCGGTGTCAGTGAGCTGCTGGTCCAGCAGCAACGGATCCAGCCACTGGAACGGGTGTCGGGGAGACGGCATGGGAATGGCTCCTGAAAACTAAAGTGTACGAGCAACCTCGTCCAGCGACTTCGCGAATAGATCCACCATCTCGTTGACCTGGGCCTCGGTGATGATGAGAGGCGGACAGAAGGCGACGCTGTCCTTGATGCCACGCAGGATGAGGCCGTTGTCCTGTGCCCGTTGCACGACCTTCGCGCCTGCCAGACCCTGGGGATCGAACGGCGCATGCGTGGCCTTGTCGGAGACCAGTTCAATCGCGCCAATCAGCCCCACACCACGCACTTCGCCCACCAGCGGATGATCCGCCAGCGTGCGCAGCCTGCGTTGCAGGACCTGACCGCACCGGGCGGCGTTTCCCACCAGATCGCGCTCTTCGATGATCGCGATGTTTTCCAGCGCCACGGCAGTCGCTACCGGATGGCCGCTGGCCGTGTAGCCATGGCCAAAGGTGCCCAGTTCGCCCGAGTGATGGGCGATGACCGAGGCCACGCGTTCGTTGATCAGGACTGCCGCCAGCGGCTGATAGGAGGACGTGATCTGCTTGGACAGCGTCATGAAATCCGGCTTGATGCCAAACAGGTCCGAGGCGAACATGCGGCCCGTGCGGCCAAAGCCGGTGATCACCTCATCCGCGATCACCAGGACATCATGCTTGTGGCAAACCGCCTGGATCTTTTGCCAGTACGTCTCCGGCGGCACGATGACGCCGCCGGCCCCCATGATGGGTTCGCCGATGAAAGCGGCCACGGTATCCGGCCCTTCAGCCTGGATCAACGCTTCCAGCTCGCCGGCCAGCCGGTCGGCAAAGGCGGATTCGGATTCACCCGGCTGCGCCTCGTGGTACCAGTGGGGGCGGCGGACGTGACGGACCTGCGGCAGCGGGAGGTCGAAGTCCTTGTGCAGATAGGGCAAGCCGGTAAGGCTGGCCGCGGCCACGGTGACCCCGTGGTAACCCCCATCCCGGGCAATGATCTTCTTTTTCTTCGTACGGCCCAGGGCATTGTTGTAGTACCAGACCATCTTCATGATGGTGTCGTTGGCCTCGGACCCCGAATTGGTGAAAAAGGCCTGCGCCATCCGCCCTTCGGTCAATCGGATGAGCTTTTCAGCCAGTTTGATGGACGGCACGTTCGCCTTGTGGCTGAACGTGTGGTAGAACGGCAGGCATTCCATCTGCCGCCGCGCGGCTTCGGCCAGACGCGGCTCGCTGAACCCGACCGCCACGCTCCACAGGCCGGACATGCCCTCGATGTAGCGTTTTCCGGTGGTGTCGAAGACATGAATTCCATCGCCGCGCTCCATGATGCAGGGTCCCTGGAGCCTGTGTTCCTCGGCATTGGTGTAGGAATGAAGCTGATAATTGATGTCACTGCGTGCCAGTGCGTCTTGTGTCGTCACGACGACCTCCCTTGGTCTGCATCGATTGAAGGTAGCGGCCAATGACCTGCGCCAGCGTGTCAAAGGCAGGCCGGATCTCATCGGGCGTCACCCCGGCATAACCCAGCAGCAAGCCGGACCGGGCGCGGGCCCTGTCCAGGTAATAAGCGCTCAGCGGACGGGTGACGACGCCCTCACGCAGCGCATCGCGCACCACGAGCTCGTCGTCCACGGTATCCGGCAAGGCGAGGATCAGATGCAGGCCCGCATCCCCCCCCACTATGTCCAGCCTGTCGCCGAAATGCCGGTGGATCTCGCCGATGAGACAGTCGCGACGTTCCGCATAACGCCGGCGCACACGCCGGATGTGGGACGCGAGATGGCCGTTCCGGATGAATTCGTTGAGGATTGCATGATTGACCATGTTGCCCTCGCGATAGAGTTCGGCTACCGCGTCGGCGGAGGCAACCGAGAGGGGTTCCGGCACCACCAGGAATCCCACGCGCAGCCCCGGGCACAGCGTCTTGCTGAAACTGCCCGCATACAGGACTCGCCCCCCATCGTCCATACCCTGGAGCGACGGCAGCGGCCGGCTGCCATAACGGAATTCGCTGTCGTAGTCGTCTTCCAGCACCCAGCAGGATACCTGCCGCGCATAGTCCAGCAGCATGCGCCGGCGGGCCAGACTCATCACCATACCCAGCGGATATTGATGAGAGGGTGCCACGATGATGAGGCGCGGTGGATGCTCGCGGTCGTGGTCCCTGGGCCAGATGCCCTCATCGTCCACGCGGATGGGCACAGCCCGCAGCCCGGCCGTCGACACCAGATTACGGACGCCCCAATAGGCGGGTTCCTCGATCCAGACGGAGTCGCCCGGATCGCAGAGCAGCCGCAGGGCCACGTCGATCCCCTGGTGAATCCCGGTAGTCATGACGACCTGCTGCGCGGAACTGCGCACCGAACGCACGCTGTTCAGATAATCGGAAATGGCTTGGCGCAGCGGCCCGTAACCCCCCGCGGGCGCATACCGCATCAGATCCCACGGCCCTTCGCGCCAGATGCGATTCTGAATGCGCGTCCAGGCCTTGAGCGGGAACTCGCGCACGTCGGGCACCCCCGGCATGAATGCCCCGGCCTGCCGGTTGGAAAAGCCCATGTGGGCCAGCAATGCACGCCCGCGCCGGGACAGGTCGTGTCCCTCGGGGGCTCGGGGTTCAACCGCTCCGAGGGTTCCATGGGCCGAGACGGCCGGCTGCACCATGTCCTGGCTGATGTCTTCGACGTAGGTGCCGCGCCCCACACCCGCATGGGCGTAGCCTTCCTCCGTGAGTTGCTCGTAGACCTGCAGCACTGTGTTGCGCGCGATTCCAAGATCCATTGCCAGGCCGCGCGACGACGGCAGGCGCGCCCCCGCCGTCAAGTGGCCCTCAAGAATGGCCCTACAGATCAGATCATAGAGCCTTGAATAAGCGGGACCATCTCCGGAGGAAGAGAAATACTGCTGCAGCCATTCAGAGAGTATGAAGGCTTTCAAATTGGCCCCATTGGATTTCAAAAAATGGATCTATTTGATGAACCAAAACATCAGTATAGTAAAAAAAAAGCGACGCGGGAACCGCTCGCAACGTCGGAGACACTCATGGCAGACCTGAATCGGCAGTGGCAAACGCGCAAAAATGCGGCTATTCCCAATGGCATTGGCATCACTTGTGACTTCTACGCCAAGCGTGCGCTGAACGCCGAGCTCTGGGACATCGAAGGCCGGCGCTTCATCGATTTCGCAGCCGGCATCGCGGTCGCCAACACCGGACACTGCCATCCCAGGATCATCGCTGCCATCCAGGCACAGCTTGCGGCCTTCACCCATACCGCCTTCCAGGTCGCGCCCTATGCGTCGTACGTGGAACTGGCCGAGAAGGTCAATGCGCTGACTCCGGGCGGGCACGCCAAAAAGACGGCATTCTTCACCACAGGAGCCGAAGCTGTCGAAAACGCCGTCAAGATCGCACGCGCGGCCACTGGCCGCACCGGCCTGGTGGCATTTTCCGGGGCCTTCCACGGCCGTACCTTCATGGGCATGGCGCTGACCGGAAAGGTGGCCCCCTACAAGCAGGATTTCGGCCCCCTCCCCGGCGAGGTCTACCATCTGCCGTTCCCCACTCCGCTGGACGGCGTCACTGCCGACGATTCCATCCGGGCGCTGCATACCCTCTTCAAGGCCGACATCAGCCCGAAACGCGTGGCGGCCATTCTGGTCGAGCCCGTACAGGGCGAAGGCGGCTTCAACGTCGCCCCGAACGAGCTGCTGCAGGCACTGCGCAGGGAATGCGACGAACACGGCATCCTGCTGATCGTGGACGAGGTCCAGACGGGCTTCGCGCGCACCGGGCGGATGTTCGCCATCGAACACGCGGGGGTGGTTCCGGACCTGATCACCATGGCCAAGAGCCTGGCGGGCGGCATGCCGCTGTCCGGCGTCTGCGGGCGGGCCGAGATCATGGACGCGGCCCCGCGCGGGTCCCTGGGCGGAACCTACGCCGGAAATCCCCTTGCCGTCGCTTCCGGATTGGCCGTACTGGACATCATCCGCGACGAGAAGCTGGTCGCCCGCGCTGAAACGCTGGGACAACGCCTGCGCACAGCGCTGGCCGACCTCCATCACCCGCACATCGCGGAAATCCGCGGCCTGGGGGCAATGATCGCAGCCGAATTCCGTGACCCCGCCACTGGGCAGCCAGATCCTGAAACCGCCGCCCGCATTCAGAGCCGCGCGCGCGAGCTCGGACTGATCCTGCTGACGTGCGGTTCGTACGGAAACGTCATCCGCTTCCTGTTCCCCCTGACAATCCCCGATAGCGTGCTGGACGAAGGTCTGGATATCCTTAGGAAAGCCATGGCCCTTTGAAAGAGCCCATGTGTTCAATTGCCGGAGACCCGCCCGATGTCCGATGCGCCTGCCGCCGAACCCCTGGTGCGATTCCAGGGGGTCCAGAAGTCCTATGACGGGACCCATCTGGTCGTACGCGATCTGAATCTCGACATTTATCCAGGCGAATTCCTCTCGCTGCTGGGGCCATCGGGCTCGGGCAAGACGACCTGCCTGATGATGCTGGCCGGATTCGAATCCCCGACCGGCGGCGATATTTTCCTGGAAGGCCGCCGCCTGAACGACGTTCCGCCCCACCACCGCAATCTGGGCATGGTGTTTCAGAATTACGCACTCTTTCCCCACATGACGGTGGAGCGCAACCTGGACTATCCGCTGAAGGTCCGGAAGATGCCGGCCGCCGAGCGGTCCAGGCGCATCCAGGACGCGCTGGCGATGGTACAGATGCAGGCTTTTGCCAAACGCTATCCGGCGCAGCTGTCCGGCGGTCAGCAGCAGCGGATCGCCCTGGCGCGTGCGCTGGTCTTCCAACCCAAGATCGTGCTGATGGACGAGCCGCTGGGCGCGCTGGACAAACAGCTTCGCGAACACATGCAGCTTGAACTCAAGGCGTTGCACCGGCAGCTCGGCGTGACCTTCGTCTACGTCAC
>DATNAI010000363.1:0-7537 GCA_035572875.1 Castellaniella sp.
GGACCATGGGTGACACGATACTGGCGCCCGACAGCGACGAATCACGACAGTCCTTCATGCTGGGCGTGCGCAACGCCACGACCGCCGTCGGCCGCAAAGGCTTGCTGGGGACCGTCTTCAGCAGCCGGACCTTGTCGATCACCGGGCGCCTCACCGGCCCGGAGCAGCGCGAATATCTGTCGGGTCTGCTGGTGGGGTACGAGATCCAGGGCCTGCTCGCCAGCCTGCAGGGCGAATGGCACACGGCGCGCATCGCGCTCGTCGGCCGGCCCGGCCTCTGCGTGCGCTACCATGAGGCCCTACAGGAACTGGGGCACTCGGCCGAGATGTTGTCGGAGGACGCCGGCATCCACGGGCTCTGGTCCCTCATCCAGCATGACGCCGCGCGCACGGCACCGTCATAGAAACACCGAAATGAACGAACAGACACTGAAACAGCACTTCCTCGCGCAACTGGACGAAACCGGACTGGTGGCCATTTTGCGGGGTATCCGCCCCGACGAAGTGCTGGCCATCGGGACGGCACTCTACGAAACGGGCTTTCGCCTCATCGAGATTCCACTGAATTCCCCCGACCCGCTGCGCAGCATCGAACGTCTGACGACGGAGCTTCCGCCCGACACACTGGTGGGCGCCGGAACGGTCATGACATCCGCCCAGGTTGCCGACGTGCACGCCGCGGGCGGCCGGCTGATCGTGATGCCGCACTCGGACCCACAGGTGATCCGCGCCGCCGCTGTCGCCGACCTGGTCGTGCTGCCCGGTGTGGCCACGCCGACGGAAGCCTTTGCCGCACTGGCTGCCGGCGCCACGAGCCTGAAAGCCTTTCCCGCGGAGCTGCTGACCCCCGCCGTCCTGAAGGCGTGGCGCGCCGTGCTGCCGCGCGACATCCGCCTCCTGCCGGTGGGCGGCATCACCCCCAACAAACTTCAGGCCTATCTGGAAGCCGGCGCCTCCGGGTTCGGGCTGGGCGGCGCGCTGTACCGCCCCCGAGATACGGCCGACAAGGTCCGACAGAACGCCCAGGCGTTCATGTCCAAGTGGCGGGCAGCGAAGAAATAGGATCCCTGGACCCGACTAGCGTGTGATTCCGCGCCGCATCGATCAGCAGTTGCACGACGGCGGTCGTGGTCCCCGTCTTTCGCGTGACGATGCCATAGGTATCGGCGGGGACCTTCAGGTCAATGGGCAGAATGCGGATCAGCCCGACCGATGTGAACATGTCGGCCACTTCGGTCGGCAGCAACGCCGCCGTATCGACGCTGTTGCCCAGGATGGCGACCGTCACGAAGGTCGAGTCGGTCTCGACGAAACTCGCCGGCAGCGACAGTCCGGCAAGATTCATTTCCTTCTCGAGCAGGATGCGCAGCGGCATTCTTCGGGGATAGACCACCCAGCGGAAGCCGCGCAGCTGCGCGAACGACATCTCGCCGGCGACTTCCGGGTGCCGGCTGCCGACCACGACCGAAGTCGGTTCCCCACTCACGGGGTAGTAGCTGTATTCGTAGGGTTCGGCGCTTACTCCGGGCCGGCCGATCATCAAGTCGATCCGCCCATCGTCCAGCAGCTTCAGCAGATGGCTGCTGGTCCCCTCGATGATCTCGATGGACAGATTGGGGTAAGCGGCCCGCAGGCTCGCCAGCGCCGACACCAGAATGCGCGGCACCGCCCCCATGATGGTCCCGATCACGAGGCTGCCGCCCGCGCCAGTGCGAATGTCCTCTACCTCGCGGCAGAAACAGGTGAGCTCCGACGAAATGAGCGTGGCATATCGAATCGCGCAGTGCCCCATGGCGTTGGGCACCAGGCCGGCACGGGTCCGCTCGAACAGCGTCACGCCCAGCATGCTCTCGATTTCCTGAAGGGCCTTGCTCGCGGCGGACTGCGTCATGAACATCGCGGTCGCCGCCTTGCGCAGCGACTTGTGTTCGCTCAGAGCAATCAGCAACTGCAGTTGCTTGATCCGCAGCTTGCTGACCACAGCCTTCACCATCCGGTCCGCGTCATTCATGATTGTCATGGTCACATGAAAGGATTCGATCGGTACCGGTGAGTGTACGACAGGCGCCCAGCGCGGCGACTGGCCGCCAGACAGGCGCTCACGCCACGGTGCGATCGGCGGCGGGCACCCGGGCGATCCGTCGCGAGATGGCGGCGCAGGCGGTACGCAACGGCATCACATAGGCCTGCATCGGATCGGGCCGCTGGCGGAAGCGCAAGGTGCTGACACTGACTGCCGCCACCGGACGGCCGCTGGCGTCCACGATGGCGGCCCCGAAGCAGAAGATTCCATCTTCGTTTTCTTCTTCGTCCTGGGACCAGCCCCGCGTCCGGACAGCGGCCAGCTGCTCGCGCAGCGCCTCGGTGGAGCCCACGGTGTTGGGCGTATACCGGGGGAATTCCAGGCGCTGCAGGATCCGCTCGCACGTGGCTTCGTTCAGGGCGGCCAGATAGGCCTTGCCGACTGCGGATGAATGCATGGACACGCTGGAACCGATGCGCGAAGCCATGCGGACCGCGCTGGGGCTTTCGAGCTTCTCGATATAGACCATTTTCCGATCGTCGGGTACGGCCAGGTGCACTGTCTCGCCAGTCGCGTCCCGCAGCGCCGCCAGATCCACGACGGCCAGGCGGCGCAATTCGGACTGCTCCCAGCTACGGCTGGCGAATTCGATCAGGCGCGGCCCCAGCACGTAGGTCTTCTCGCCAAGGCTTGGCGCCAGCAAGCGTTCGGCCACCAGGCCGGCCACCGTACGATAGACCGTGGCGCGCGGATAGCCGCTCAGCCGCACGAGCTCGGCGACCGAACAGGGGTGGTCGCTTTCGGCCACCAGTTGCAGCAGATGGATGAACTTGGAGAACGCCGCCGTACCGGCCGGCCGGGAGCGCAACGAAGGACTGCGATCAGCGAATGTCATGGCAAGCAACCCTCACGCGACGAGATATCCGCCATCCACGGGAAGAATGACCCCCGTCATGAAGGCAGAAGCCGGCGAGCACAGGAAGGCCACGCAACCGGCTACGTCTCCAGGCGTTCCCCAGCGGCCCAGCGGAGTGCGGGAAAGAATGGGCGCCGAACGGACCGGATCTTCCTGCAGCGGCCGGGTCAATGGCGTTGCGATCCAGCCCGGGGCAACCGCGTTGACCCGTATGCCGTCCTCCGCGTAGGCCAGCGCCAGGGACTTGGTGAGTTGCGCCACGCCGCCCTTGCTCGCCGCGTAGCCGGGCACCAGGGCTCCGCCAAAAAAACTCAGCATCGAAGCCGTATTCACGATCGCGCCGCGCGAGGTCTTGAGCATCGGACGCGACGCGCTGCACAGCCGCATGGTGCCGGTCAGATTGACCGCCAGCACCTTCTCGAATACATCCACCTGGTGCTCGGCCCCCCGGCGGATAATGCCGGCACAGTTGACGAGGATATCCAGCGAATCGATCTGCCCGAACAGGTCTTGGATGGACGCCTCGTCGCTGACATCCGCCACCGCCACGCGGACTCCCGACGCCAGCGAGCCGTCGCCCGCGTCCAATCCCACAGCCGTGACGCGGGCCCCGAGCGAAGCGAGGCAGTTGGCCACACCCGCCCCGATCCCTTGGGTCGCACCGGTCACCAGCGCATGCTTGCCCGCGAACAGCTCATTTTGAAAAGTCATCTTCTTCTTTCGAGACCAGCCGGCCCCATGCCTCAATCCCCGGGAAACACGAGCCCGTACTCGCGCGCGCAGGCGTCCAGCATGGGCGCGATCGCCGGATGCAGCAGGACCCCATCGCGTTCCTGTTCCTGTTTGCGGGCGGCGCCCCGGTCTCCGGGCATGCGCACGGGCGCACCACCCGGTCGGGGAGGATTCGCGCGGCAGGCCTCTCCCAGCCAATCAGTCTGGCGCGTGAATCCCGCCAGGCCGCCGAAAGCTTCCGGATCATACAGCGACAGGAACACCGTAGCACCCCAGCCCTCCGCGGGATCGGCACGGCCATGGGCCGCCAGGCCGCCCGTCAGGGCCTCGATCAGCACCGCCAGCGCAAATCCCTTGTGTCCGGCATCGACGCCGCCGAGCGGCAGGATGGTCCCCGGGGGATCGGCCGCCAGAACGGCGGGATCATTTGTCGGCCGGCCCTGCGCATCCTGCAGGCAGGCGTAGTCGAACCGCTGGCCGGTCTTCTGCAGGCGGCCGCACATGCCGTTGGTCACCAGCGAGGCCGAAATATCGATCAGGAACGGGCTGCCGGAGGTCGGGATGCCCGCCGCAATGGGATTGGGCGTGAACACGCCGCGCGTGCCGCCGAACGGTGCCACGCTGCCACCGTCGGGATCGGAACTGGCCAGCACCATTACCAGCCCTTGCTCGGCCGCCTGAAGCAGATAGGCGGCGAGGCACGCAATATGGTGACTGCGCCGGATCACGAGCGTGGCGGTGCCGTACCGGCGAGCGCGCGGCTCCAGCGCCCGCATGCCCTCGCGCACCAGCCAGGGCCCCGGCAGGCGCCGGCCGTCCCAGCACAGCGCCGCCCCGCGATCCGAAATGACCTCAGGCGCACCCGACGCCATCATGCTGCCGCTGCGCAGCTCGCGGACGTAAGGGGCCAGCAGCGCCAGCCCGTGCGTGTCGTGGCCCAGCAGGTCGCCCTCGACCAGGACGTCGGCGACGTCACGCGCCTTGTCCTCGTCCAGGCCGGCGGCCTGCAGCAGGCGCCCGGCAAAGCGCCTGAGGATTTCTGCCGGAATGCGTTCAGAAGCCATCAGTACGTCGCCCTCCCGCCGGAGACATCGAACGTGCCGCCCGTCGTGAAGGAGCAGTCGGCCGATGCCAGCCAAGCCACCAGCGCCGCGACTTCATCGGTTTGGCCAAATCGGCCCATGGGAATCTTGGACAACATGTAATCGATGTGCTGCTGGGTCATTTGATCGAAGATCGCCGTATGCACGGCCGCTGGCGTGACGCAGTTGACCGTGATGCCGGTGCGCGCGAGTTCCTTGCCCAGCGACTTGGTCAACGCAATCACCGCCGCCTTCGACGCGCTGTACGCCGACGCATTCGGATTGCCTTCCTTGCCAGCGATGGACGCGATGTTGACGATGCGGCCGTAATTGCCGGGCACCATGCGGGCCGCCAGCGCACGGCAGCACAAAAAGGTGCCGCGCAGGTTGACGGCCATGACCTGGTCCCAGTCCTGCACGGAATAGTCGCACACCGTCTGGTTCGGACCCGTGATTCCGGCGCTGTTGACGAGAATTTCGACCACGCCGCCGTTCTGTTCGGATTGCGCCGTGGCGGCAGCCACGGAAGTCTCGTCGCTGACGTCCACGACCACACCGCGGACCTTCCCTCCCTTGAACCCGGCACGCGCCTGCTCGAGCATATCGGCGTTGCGGTCCCACAGGCTGACCGCAGCGCCGCCTTCGGCGAGCTTGTGCGCGATGGCCAGGCCGATGCCCGAGGCGCCCCCCGTCACGACTGCGTGTCTGCCGGAGAAGTTGTACTGATTCCCTGCCATGATGGCTCCCTGTGTCAATACGGAATGATGGATCGGACTGAATCGGCTCAGGCGAGCCGATCAGCCCCGGCCGACGAACGGCATCTTGGTCGCCATGACGGTATGGAACAGCACATTGGCTTCCAGCGGCAGGTTCGCCATGTACAGCACCGATTGGCCGACGATGTCCACGTCCATGCGCGGCTCCGCCGCCAGCGTGCCGTTGGCCTGCGGCACGCCTTCGCTCATGCGCGCCGTCATGTCGGTGGACGCGTTTCCGATGTCGATCTGGCCCACCGCGATGTCGTATGGGCGCCCGTCCAGCGAGGCCGAACGCGTCAGGCCCGACACCGCATGCTTGGTGGCCGTATAGGGTGCCGAAAGCGGGCGCGGGGCGTGGGCCGATATGGAGCCGTTGTTGATGATGCGCCCGCCCGGAGGGTTCTTCGCCTTCATGACGCGGAAGGCCTCGCGAATGCACAGGAACATACCCGTCAGATTGACGTCGACGACCTGCTGCCATTGGGCCAGTGTCAGGTCTTCGAGCGGCACGGCCGGCGCGCCGCGCCCCGCATTGTTGAACAGCACGTCCAGACCGCCGAAGTGCTGGACGCAGGTTCGAAACAGACGCGCGACCGACTGCTCGTCGGTCACGTCGGTGGGCACGGCCAGCGCCCGGTCGCCGGCGCCGGACTGCGCGGCCACTTCTTCCAGCGGTTCCGGACGGCGGCCGGCAAGCGCGACGCGATACCCATCCGACAGCAGCGCCAGCGCAGCCGCCCGGCCTATGCCGGAGCCCGCGCCGGTGACAATGGCGATTTTCGAGTGTGCAGCCTTCACGCTAATCTCCTCGCGCGAATGGCGCGCAAAATGAACGGCACGATCCAGATGGCCAGCGTGATGATGCCCAGCGTCCCGGCGATCGGCCGGTCAAAGAATGCCAGCAGATGACCGTCGGATTTGATGAGCGAACTGACCAGGTTGCTCTCCAGCATACCGCCCAGAATGATCCCCAGGATGGTGGGGGCCAGCGGGAAACCGTTTTCTTCCATCAGATAGGCGATGACACCAAAAGCCAGCGTGACACCCACGTCGAACAGGCTGTTATTGATGGAGTAGGACCCCACCAGGCAGAACAGCAAGATGAGCGGCATCAGGATGTTGCGGGGCACCTTCAGCACCGTGCGCGCCAGGCGGATGGCGCCATAGCCCAGCGGGACCATCAGCAGGTTGGCGAAAATGAAGATGAGGAAGATGGCGTACAGAGGAACGGCGTTCTCGATGAAGATGGTGGGCCCCGGATTCAGGTTCTTCATGTAGAGCACACCGATCACGATGGCCGTGATGGAATCCCCCGGGATCCCGAACACCAGCGCCGGGATCCACGCGCCGCCCAGCGAGGAATTGTTGGCCGAACTGGCCTCGACAATGCCCTCTACGTAGCCGGTGCCGAATCTTTCCGGCGTCCGCGAGAATTTCTTGCTGATACCGTAAGAGATATATGCCGCGATGTCCGCGCCGGCCCCCGGCAGTGCGCCTACGACCACCCCGAGCACGCTGCCCCGCACCACGGACATCGGATATTTGATGACGACGTGGTAGAGGCCCTTGAAGATGTGCCCCACGGTGGCATCGATCTTCTGGAACCCGTGCGCGCTGGTCACGGCATAGCGCAGGACCTCGGACACGGCAAACATCCCGACCATCACGGGAATCAGCGACAGACCGCCCAGCAGGTCCGGGTTGTCGAACGTGAAGCGCGCGTAACCGCCTGGATTGTTCATGCCTACGGTCGTCGCGAACAGGCCGATCAGCAGCGACACAAATCCCTTCAGCGGACTTTCCGAGGCAATGAAGATGGCGCAGGTCAGGCCGAGCAGCACCAGCCAGAAGTACTCGTAAGTGGAGAAGTCCAGCGCAAACTCGGCCAGCACCGGTGCGAAGAAAATCAGCACCAGAGTACCGAACAAGCCGCCGATGCAGGATACGACCAGACCCGCCCCCAGGGCCCGCCCCGCTTCGCCCTTCATGGCCATGGCGTGGGCCTCGTCGGTGTAGGCGGCGGATG
>DATNAI010000364.1:0-10616 GCA_035572875.1 Castellaniella sp.
CGCAGCGTGCTGCTGCACCCTGATGTGGATATGGCCGTGTTCGAGACGGCCCGGGGCGGCATCCTGCGAGCGGGGCTGGGATTCGACCGGTGCGACGTGGCCGTGGTCACCAATATCGGCATCGGCGATCACCTGGGCATGAACTACATCAATACGGTCGAGGAACTGGCGACCGTCAAGCGCGTGATCGTAGAGAACGTGAAACCTGGCGGCATGGCGGTGCTAAACGCTCAGGACCCGCACGTGGCCGGGATGGCGGCGAGCTGTCCGGGCGAGGTGACGTTCTTTGCGCGGGATCCGCGCCATCCCGTGATCGAGACGCATCGCGCCCGGGGCGGCCGGGTGGCCTTCGTGGACCAAGGCGACATGGTGTTCGCCCAGGACCGCATGGAGACGCGCGTGCAACTGTCCACCGTGCCGCTGACGCACCAGGGCACCATCGCCTTTCAGGTGGAGAACGCGTTGGCGGCCACTGCGGCAGCGTGGGCCATGGGCGTGGACTGGGTGCAGATCCAGCGGGCGCTGGCCACGTTCGTCAATGACGCGGGAACGGTTCCCGGGCGCTTCAATCTCTTCGACTATCGTGGGGCGACCGTGATTGCCGATTACGGCCATAATCCGGATGCGATGCAGGCACTGGTGCAAGCCGTGCAGGCCATGCCGGCCAAGCGGCGCACCGTCGTGATCAGCGGTGCCGGCGATCGGCGCGATCAGGACATCCGCCGCCAGACGGAGATCCTGGGCGATGTCTTCGATTCGGTGGTCCTGTACCAGGATCAATGCCAGCGCGGGCGCGCCGACGGCGAGGTGCTGGCGCTGCTGCGCGAAGGACTGCATGCCGCCCGCCGCACCCGCCAGATGGACGAGATCCACGGCGAGCTGCTCGCCATCGACACGGCCCTGGATGCCCTCGAACCCGGCGACCTGTGTCTGGTGCTGATCGACCAGGTCGAGCTGGCGCTGGCGCACATCGAAAACCGGCTGCGCACGCCGATGCCGGCCTAGTGGTCTGTTTGCTTTAAGATAGATGGCTTGCACCGGCTGCCCACAGATCCGGGCCGATCCTCCAATCGGCCGGCTCCCGGGGCAGACCTCCATTCGGAACCCATCATGGACATGTCCACTACTTCCCGTACCGTTTTTTCCCAACGCGCCAATCGGCTCACCAGTTCGGCTATCCGCGAAATCCTGAAGATCACCGAACGCCCCGAGGTCATTTCCTTTGCGGGCGGTCTGCCGTCGCCGGCCGGTTTTCCGGTTGCCCAGTTGAAGGCGGGATTCGATCGTGTCCTGGAGACCCAGCCGGAGCTCGCGCTGCAATACGGCCGCACCGAGGGCTACACCCCGTTGCGTGAATGGGTGGCGCAGCAAATGTCGCGTGAAGGCGCACCGGTGGACCCCGAAGAGGTCCTGATCGTCTCGGGTTCCCAGCAGGCGCTGGACATGCTGGGCAAGCTGTTCATCGATCCGGGCTCCCGTGTGTTGGTCGAGGCGCCCAGCTACCTGGGGGCCTTGCAGTCGTTTTCGCTGTTCGAGCCGCAATTCCAGGCGGTTCCCACCGACGCGCGCGGGCTGGTCGCCGAGGCGCTGGACGAAGACCTGACGCGCGGCGCGCGCTTCATCTATGTGCTGCCGAACTTCCAGAACCCGACCGGTCTGACGCTGGATCGGGAACGCCGGCAGACGCTGGTCGACCGCTCCGCCGAGCTTGGGCTGCCGATCATCGAAGACGACCCCTATGGCGAGCTGCGCTATGCGGGCGAGCCTCAGCCCAGCCTGTTGCGGTTGGGGCGGGCGGCTGGCGCGACGGTGATCCGCCTGGGCACGTTCTCCAAGGTGCTGGCACCGGGGCTGCGCCTGGGCTACGTGGTGGCCCCGCGCGAGATCATCTCCAAGCTCGTCCAGATCAAGCAGGCGACCGATCTGCATACCGCCATGGTGACGCAGATGGCGGTGTTCGAAGCGGTGCGAACCGGGTTTCTGGAGACGCATCTCCCCAAGGTCCGCGCCCTGTATCAACAGCAATGCGGCTACATGCTGGATGCGCTGCAGGCGCATTTTCCGACCGACGCGCAGTGGACGCGCCCGCAGGGCGGGATGTTCATCTGGGTGACGCTGCGGCCCGGCATCGACACGACAGTGCTGCTGCAATCGGCCATTGCGCGCAATGTCGCCTTCGTCCCCGGCGCGCCGTTCTATGCGGGAGTCCGTGCGCCCGTCAATACCTTGCGCCTGAGCTTCGTGACGGTACCCGAGGTCCGTATCCGGACGGGCGTGCAGATCCTGGGTGAACTGATCGGTCCGGCGGAATAAGTCTGTGCGCCCATCCGGCCCCGATGCGCCGCGCACGGCGCCCGATCTGTCGGACATGCATGCGGATGACTGGGTGGCCCGGTGGCTGCCGGCCGCCTGGGGGCCTTATGCGCGCCTGTGCCGGCTGGACCGGCCGGTGGGCACCTGGCTCACACTGCTGCCGGCGCTGGCCGCGCTTGTCCAGGCCGCCGATGGCTGGCCTACCGTCTGGCGGCTGGTGATTTTCTCGCTCGGTGCGCTGCTGATGCGCGGTGTCGGGTGCACGTTCAATGACATGTTCGACCGCGACTTCGATCATCAGGTCGAACGCACCCGCTTCCGGCCACTGACCAGCGGCCAGCTCACCCTGAAGGCGGCTATCTGGTTTGCCGTGGCCCAGATGGCCGTGAGCGCGACCCTCCTGCTGGCGATCAACGCGTACAGCCGCTGGCTGGCATTGGCTCTGGTGCCGCTGGTAGTGATCTATCCGCTGTGCAAGCGCTTCACCTATTGGCCCCAGGCCGTGCTGGGGGCGGCGTTCAACTGGGGCATGCTGATGGCCTGGTCCGACACTCGCGACGTGGTGCCGTGGACGGCGATTGCCATGTGGCTGGGCACGGTGCTGTGGCAGATCGGCTATGACGGCATCTACGCCTACATCGATTTGCGCGATGATCTCCGGCTGGGTCTGAAATCGGTGGCCATGCGGTTTGGCGACCAGGGCAAGCGCTGGATCGGCGGCCTGTACGCCGCAACTCTGGTGCTGTGGGTCGCGGCGGGCGCCGGAATGGGCATGGATCAGCCCTACTTTTGGGTGATGGCCGTGATCGCGGGGCATTTCGCCTGGCAGATGGCGGTGTTCGACGTGCGCAAGCCCGAGCGCGGCTTGCGGCTGTTCCGCGCCAATATGCAGGTGGGCGTGCTGCTCATCGTGGCGGCGCTGGCGGGGACGGTGCTGCGGCCCTGGCTCTGAAAAGCAGCGTCCAACGCACTGGGGCCCTGTAGTGCCCTCTGCGTTGGCAGGGGCGCGCGAATCAGACTAGACTGACAGCCAACGAAAAAACGGCAGGGACCGGAATGTCAGCGTTCCAGCCGTCCCCCGAGGAGACAGCATGGCTGGACAGGCGCCAGAGGCATCGGTATTGGAATTCGATTATGTGATCGTGGGCGCGGGTTCCGCGGGTTGCGTGCTGGCCAACCGGCTGTCCCGGTCGCACAGCGTGCTGGTGCTGGAAGCGGGCGGTGCGGATGACTGGCGCTGGATCCACATTCCGGTCGGCTATCTGTATTGCATCGGCAATCCACGGACGGACTGGTGCTATCACACCCAGCCGGATCCGGGCCTGAATTACCGGTCGCTGGGCTATCCACGAGGCCGCGTGCTGGGCGGTTCCTCGTCGATCAATGGCATGCTCTATTTGCGGGGCCAGGCGGCCGACTATGATCGCTGGGCCGATGAAGGCGCCGCGGGCTGGGCGTGGAAGGAGGTCCTGCCGCTCTTCAAGGCCGCCGAGGACCACTATCTTGGGGAAAGCGAGTTCCACGGTGGCTCCGGCGAGTTGCGCGTCGAATTGCAGCGCCTGCGCTGGGACGTGCTGGATGCGTTTCGGGACGCCGCCGCCGAGGCCGGCATCCCTCGGACGCCGGACTTCAACTGCGGCGACAATTTCGGCTGCAACTACTTCCAGGTCACCCAGCGGCGCGGAGTGCGCTGGAGCGCCGCTCGGGCGTTCCTGCACCCGGCGATGACCCGCGCCAATCTGAAAGTCATGACGGGCGCTCACGTGGAACGCATTGAATTTTCGGGGCGGCGTGCTCTGGGGGTGGCGTTCGTCCATGAGGGACAGCGCGTGCATGCGCGCGCGCGCCGCGAACTCGTGCTGGCGGCAGGGTCGATCGGTTCGCCCCAGCTGCTCCAGGTATCGGGTGTGGGACCGGCCGAGCGGCTGCGCCAGCTCGGGATTCCGCTGGTGCTGGACCTGCCCGGCGTGGGCGAAAACCTTCAGGACCATCTGCAGCTGCGCATGATCTTCAAGCTTCAGGGCGCCCATACGCTGAACACGATGGCCAATTCCATGTGGGGCAAGGCCCGGATGGGCATGCAGTATCTGGTTTCGCACACCGGCCCGCTGTCCATGGCGCCGTCCCAGTTGGGCGCGTTTGCGCGTTCCGACGAAGGCCGGGCGCGCCCCAATGTGGAATTCCATGTGCAGCCGCTGTCGCTGGACAAATTCGGCGACCCTCTGCACACCTTTCCGGCCATGACGGCTGCTCCCTGCAACCTGCAGCCTACCAGCCGGGGCTATGTGCGCGTGACCTCGCCCAACGTGTCCGACCATCCCGACATCCTGTGCAATTATCTGCAGACGCCGGAAGACCGCGCCGTCGCGGCCGATGCCCTGCGCCTGACACGGCGCATCATGGGCCAGCCGGCCATGGCCCGGTACCACCCCGAGGAGTATCTCCCGGGCGATGCCATCGAGACGCAACAGGATCTGGAGGCGGCTGCCGGCCAGATCGGGACCACGATTTTCCACCCGGTGGGCACATGTAAAATGGGCGTCGATCCGTTGGCCGTGGTGGATCCGGAATTGCGCGTGCGGGGCCTGGAAGGCCTGCGAGTGATCGATGCCTCGATCATGCCGCGCATCACGTCGGGCAACACCAATGGGCCGACAATCATGATCGCCGAAAAGGGTGCCCGCATGATTCTGGGGGACGCTGGCCAGCCGGCCTGACCTCGAACCACGCGGCATCGTCCGAATCTCCCTTTTTTCTGGGTCTTTCCATGGTCAGTCACACCGAGATCGTGGCAACGATTTTGTTTGCCATTGCCATCGCGCATACGTTTTCCGTGCCCGTTTTTGCCCGTCGGGCGGAGCGGGGGGGGCCGCATGCCGGCTTGTGGCACATGCTTTCGGAAGTCGAAGCCGTATTCGGGTTCTGGGCGTGTGCGCTATTCGGCTGGATGTGGCTCACGGGCGGGGTGCAGGAAGCCGTGCACTACCTGGATACCCGGAATTTCACGGAGCCCGCCTTCGTCTTCGTCATCATGGTGGTCGCGGCCAGCCGCCCCATCGTCGAACTGGTGCGGCTGGTGGTGGATGCGGTGGCGCGGCTGCTGCCGGTGCAGTCGACGCTGGCGCACTTTTTCGTCGTCATGTCGCTGGTCCCGCTGTCGGGCTCGCTCATCACCGAGCCGGCCGCCATGACGCTGGCCGCGCTGCTGTTGCGGCGGTCCTATTTCATGCGCCCCGGCCACGACGGTTTCAAGTATTTGATGGTGGGCGTGCTGTTCGTGAACGTCTCCATCGGCGGGGTGCTGACCGCGTATGCGGCGCCCCCGGTGCTGATGGTGGCCCAGACCTTCGGCTGGGATACGGCCTTCATGGCGACGCATTTCGGCTGGCGGGCCGCTTGCGCCATCATTCTGAACAGCCTCGCGCTGACATTCATCTGCCGGCCTTTCCTGCTGAGCATCGGACCGGGCGGCTCCGCCGAATCCGAGAGGCCAAGGTGCTCGTGGGCCGTGATGGGCGTGCACGTGCTCTTTCTGCTCGGCGTGGTGCTGGCCTCGCATCACATTCACATCTTCATGGCACTGCTGGTGCTGTTCATCGGCTACACCCAGGCTTACCCGCAGCACCAGTCGCGGTTGCTGCTGCGCGAGGGCCTGATGGTGGGATTCTTCCTCGCGGGGCTCGTGGTGCTGGGAGGCCTGCAGCAGTGGTGGCTGCAGGATCTGCTGGCGGGACTGTCCCCTTATGTGCTGTATTTCGGAGCCACGGGGCTCACGGCCATTACGGACAACGCCGCGCTGACCTATCTGGGCTCGCTGGTCGAAGGCACCGGAGAACTCTGGCGCTACATGCTGGTGGCTGGTTCTGTGACGGGCGGCGGGCTGACGGTGATCGCCAATGCCCCCAACCCGGCGGGCTTCTCGATCCTGAAGGGATGCTTTTCCGATGGCACCATCGCCCCGCTGAAGCTCCTGGGTGCGGCGGCCGTGCCGACCCTGGTCGCCGTCATCATGTTTCTTCTGCCGAATTCCTTCAGTTAAAAAGGACTAAAATCCCGTTGACTGATTATTATGGGACACAGGTTGTGCCTATTTATGTATATCGTTGCAGCGACTGCGGGCACCAGCAGGACGCGCTGCAAAAGATGTCCGACCCTCGGCTGACGCATTGCCCGGCGTGCGGACATGAGACTTACGAAAAACAGGTGACCGCCGCCGGCTTCCGGCTCAAGGGCTCGGGCTGGTACGAAACCGACTTCCGGGGGGGCGGCTCCCACTCCAGCCATTCATCCGGCGTTACCGCTTCTTCGGACAGTCCTGCGCACAGCGCCAGCGCGTCCAAGGGCGCCTCTTCGGCCGCGACACCGGGCTGACGCCCCGGCCACGGGTTCATGCGCTTTTTCAAACGCTACTTCATTACCGGCCTGCTGATCTGGCTGCCGTTGATCGCGACTGTCTGGGTGCTGGTCACGCTGGCCAGCACGCTCGGGGCGCTGGTGCCGTCGTTCCTGTCGCCGGAGGCGCTCTTCGGGGTGCGCATTCCGGGTTTCGAACTGGCGCTGGTGCTGATCGTCATCCTGGCCACTGGCCTGCTGTTTGCCAACTTCATCGGCCGAGCCATCCTGTCGCGCTGGGAATCGCTGCTGGGGCGGATCCCGCTGGTCCGCACCATCTATAACTCGGTCAAACAGGTCAGCGACACGTTGTTTGCGCCCAATGGCCAGGCGTTTCGCGAGGCTGTCCTGGTGCAATACCCCCGGGCGGGATCGTGGACCATCGCCTTCCTCACCGGTACCCCCAGCGTCGAGGTCGCGGGACACCTCAAGGGCGAGTACGTCAGTGTATACGTGCCAACCACGCCCAATCCCACATCGGGATTCTTCCTCATGATGCCGCGCGCCGATGTGCAGATTCTGGACATGTCGGTCGAGACGGCGCTGAAGTACATCGTGTCCATGGGGGTGGCTGCGCCAGCCGTGGTGCAGCGCCATCGGCATGCGGAGCCCCCGATGCCGAACTTCATCCCGCCCGAATCTCACTGATCTTCGAACATTTCCTCAGACGGAGCCATTCTTGAACCGCACTTGCTACACCGGCGAGGTGTCCAAAGCCCACCTCGACCAGACCGTGACCCTGTTCGGCTGGGTTCATCGCCGCCGCGATCATGGCGGCGTGATTTTCATCGACCTGCGCGACCGGACGGGCCTGGCCCAGGTGGTGGTCGATCCGGACAATGAGGCGGGCTTCGCCATCGCGGAACGCATCCGCAATGAATATTGCGTGCGAATCACCGGCCTGGTGCGCTTGCGCCCGGAGGGCACCCGCAATCCCGAATTGCAGTCCGGCGATGTGGAGGTCCTGTGCCGCGAGATCGAGATCCTGAACGCTTCGGTGACGCCGCCTTTCCAGCTCGACGATGACAATCTGTCGGAAACCACGCGCCTGACGCACCGGGTGCTGGACCTGCGCCGGCCGCAGATGCAGCGCAACCTGATGCTGCGCTATCGGGTCTCCATGGTGGCCCGCAACTTTCTGGACGCACTGGGCTTCATCGACATCGAGACGCCCATGCTGACGCGCAGCACGCCGGAAGGCGCGCGCGACTATCTGGTACCATCGCGGGTCAATCCGGGCGAATTCTTTGCGCTGCCGCAGTCGCCCCAGCTCTTCAAGCAGATGCTCATGGTGGCGGGCTTTGATCGCTACTATCAGATCACCAAGTGCTTCCGCGACGAGGACCTGCGCGCCGACCGTCAGCCGGAATTCACTCAGATCGATTGCGAAACGTCTTTCCTGGACGAGGTTCAGATCCGCGAAATCTTCGAAGGCATGGTGCGCACCATTTACCAGCAGGTGCTGGACGTGGCGCTGCCCGATCCTTTCCCTGTGATGACCTGGGGCGAGGCCATGCGCCGCTATGCATCGGACAAGCCCGATTTGCGCGTGAATCTGGAATTGACGGATATCGCCGATCTCATGCGCGACGTGGCCTTCAAGGTCTTTGCCGGTCCCGCCAACGATCCCGCCAGTCGCGTGGTGGCGTTGCGGGTTCCCGCCGGCGGCAGCCTGGCGCGCAGCGAGATCGACGCCTATACCCAGTTCGTCGGCATCTACGGCGCCAGGGGCCTCGCCTACATCAAGGTGAATGATGCCACCGCGGTCCCGGAAGGCCTGCAGTCGCCCATCGTCAAGAACATCCACGCGGACGCCTTGCGCGCGCTCATCGAGCGCACCGGGGCGCAGAACGGCGACCTGATTTTCTTCGGGGCCGACCGCGCGAAGGTCGTCAACGACGCCATGGGCGCCCTGCGGGTGAAGATCGGCCTGTCGGAATTCGGCCGTACGCACGGACTGTTCACGGCAGGCTGGAAGCCGCTGTGGGTCGTCGACTTTCCGATGTTCGAGTACGATGAGGCAGAGGGTCGCTACACGGCGGCGCATCACCCGTTCACGTGCCCCAAGAAGGGCCATGAGGATCTGCTCGAAACGCACCCCGAACAGGCGCTTGCACGCGCCTATGACATGGTCATGAATGGCTGGGAGATCGGTGGCGGGTCGGAGCGTATCCACCGGGCCGACGTCCAGACCAAAGTCTTCAAGGCGCTGAAGATCGACGAAGAGGAAGCCCGCCTGAAATTCGGCTTTCTCCTGGACGCCTTGCAATACGGGGCTCCGCCGCACGGCGGCCTGGCTTTCGGCCTGGATCGTCTGGTCACGCTCATGGCCGGTGCCGATTCGATCCGCGACGTGATTGCTTTCCCGAAGACGCAGCGCGCCCAAGATCTGCTCACGCATGCGCCGTCTCCGGTGGACGAAAAGCAATTGCGGGAACTGCATATCCGCCTGCGCCAGACGGAGGCCAAATAGGAGGTTTCCCGTGCCCATCTTGCGGGTCGTCAGCTACAACATCCACAAGGGCCGCTCCGCGACCGGCGGGAGGGAATCGCTGGCCGATCTGCGGTTGGGGCTCTATGGCTTGCGGCCCGACCTGCTGTTCTTGCAGGAAGTCCAGGGCCGCAATCAGATCCACGGCAGCCTGGACGCGCAGCATGAATCGCTGGCGGCGGCCCTGCATCTGAACGCGGTCTACGGCTGCAACGCCGTCCGGGCCCAGACGGATCACGGCAATGCGCTGCTGTCGCGCTACCCCATCGTCTTCCACGAAAACCAGGATATTTCGGACCACCGGCTTGAGCAGCGCGGGCTGTTGCACAGCGTCGTTCAGGTCGGAGATGTGCAGATCCACTGCATGGTGGTCCATCTGGGGTTGTTGGCCGGTGGCCGGACACGCCAGGTGCGCGCCCTGGCGGAGCGTATCCGGCGGCTGGTGCCGGATCAGGAACCTCTGCTCATTGCAGGGGACTTCAATGACTGGACCAATCGGCTTGCGCCGCTGTTCGTGGAACAGTTGGGACTGTCCGAAGTCTTTGCCCTGGCTCCCCAGGGTGTGGACGAAATCTACCGCCTGCGGCGGACGGTGGCGCGCTTGCGCGAGCGTCTGTCCTGGTTGCCGGGGCAGCCTAGGGTCATGGTCCCGGCCCTGGGCGTCAATGGCCAGGCCCGTTTGACGCCGCCGCCACGGACGTTTCCCTCCGTTTTTCCATGGCTGCGGCTGGATCGCATTTATCAGCGAGGCTTTGCGGTGCGGCGGGCACGGGTCTTGCACGGTGCCCCATGGAAGCGTTTGTCCGACCACGCACCGCTGGTCACCGAGCTGGAGTTGCCCTGAGGGCACGGCACCGGGCGGGGGCGCAGCACGGCGGCCGGAGAAGGACCCGGTGCCCGAACTTTTCCGCTTCGGAACCGTCCAACGGGTGTGCTCTCTGGCTCATTCGAATTCGGGGTGCGCGACGCCTGGCCTGTGCAGGGCGGGAGCCGCGGGCGCATCGATCGCAGAGGGCGCTGCCCGGACGGCGTTTGCGATGCCATCTGTATCAGGCGGCAGCCCGGCATTAGCACTCGCCATCATGGAGTGCTAACATCATCGTAGAATTCTGAGGAGGATCCTGACTCTATGACCCATGCTTCGTCATCCATGGCATTGGCGCCGGCCCAACTCGCGCTGGCCATCTCCAATCCCGGTGCATTAGGCTCCATCGAAGCCTACATCGGCGCGGTGAATCGCCTCCCCATGTTGACGGGTGACCAGGAAACCAGCCTGGGGCACCGCTTGCGCGACGAGAATGACCTGGATGCCGCGCGGGAACTGATTCTCTCCCATTTGCGTCTGGTGGTGTCGATCGCCCGCCAGTATCTGGGCTATGGCCTGCCGCATGCGGACCTGATCCAGGAAGGCAACATCGGC
>DATNAI010000365.1:0-3884 GCA_035572875.1 Castellaniella sp.
GCAGTCCGCCCTTGCCCCAGACCATGTGGGCCATGGGGGAGTAGACGACGATGGACCAGAGGGTGAGGAACAGGCACATCGCGCTGAACTTCATGCGTTCGGCGAAGGCTCCACAGATGAGCGCCGGGGTGATGATGGCGAACATCAGCTGGTAAATCATGTAGGTCTGCGCCGGGATCGTGGCCGCATAATCGGGGTCGGGCGCGAGGCCCACATTGTGCAGGAAGGCGTAATGAAAGCCGCCGATGAAGCTTTTGCCCTGGCTGAAGGCCAGGCTGTAGGTGAACAGAGCCCAGATGACGGTGACGATGCACATCATGGCGAAGCTCTGCATCATGGTGGCAAGCACGTTCTTGCGGCGCACGAGGCCGCCATAGAAGAGTGCAAGGCCGGGACCGGTCATGAAGAGGACCAGCGCGGCGCTGGTCAGCATCCAGGCGTTGTCGCCGGCGGAGATGGCGGGGGCGGCGGCGGTTTGAGCGACGGCGTGGGGCGCACAGCACAAGGTGCAAGCTGCCGCGGCGAGATACACGGGCAGGGACAGACGGCGGAGACGCATAACACTCCCGGGGAAAGGAAATTCAAACGGCTACGGCAAATCTGATCCGCAGGCGAGAGCGACGGGGTCGCGCCGGGACGGGGAATGCAGAGTTCTTCCTTGTTACTTAATCATATTTTGGCGGAAGGGGCCACAGGAATTGGAGCGAGTGCGACGAGCACAGGGTGGCACACGCCCAGATGCGACATGCATTGTGCACGGCGGCGGCTGCTGGGCTTCGCGGCGGTATCATAGAGACATGAGTGAACCGCTACGCGACCGGCGCTTGTTTGGAACCCTGGAGAGCAGCGCGAAGAATCGAGAGAAGGTGCTGGAGGCCAGTTACGGCTACGAGCAGCCGGAAGGCGTGTTTCTGACGACGGTCGATGCGGCGATCAACTGGATTCGCAAGAACTCCATCTGGCCGATGACCTTCGGGCTGGCATGCTGCGCGATCGAGATGATGTCGATGGGCGCGTCGCGGTTCGACGTGGCGCGATTCGGCGCGGAGGTATTTCGTCCGTCGCCGCGGCAGTCGGACCTGATGGTGATTGCGGGGCGGGTGTCCTGGAAGATGGCGCCAGTGATCAAGCGGCTGTATGACCAGATGCCGGAGCCGAAGTGGGTCATCTCCATGGGTGCGTGTGCCACATCGGGCGGCGTCTTCAATAACTATGCTTTGGTGCAGGGCGTGAATCAGGTGATTCCGGTGGATGTCTATGTCCCCGGATGTCCGCCGCGGCCTGAGCAGTTGCTGTATGCGATCACGCTGCTGCAGGAGAAGATTCAGCACGAACAGGGAAGCCTGAAGCGTGTTCTGAATTTGTCGTAGTTCCGGGCCAGTTCGTACCTGTTACAGTTACATTTTGCGCTGGACTGCTGCGGCCGCCCACGTTTGCAGTGGCAGTGCGTGATTATCCGTCCCCGACTGCAGCGTTACCTTTTCGGTACATCAAATGTCCCCAGGAACAAATTGAGGCAACACGTTGAAAAATTGCGGCCTGGGGCCTGTGAAGCTGTGATAATTTCGATAACGCGGAAGTTTTTGGAGAGTAACTCCCTGTGTCGCATGATCCCGGCGAAAGCCTGAGATCGCGAAGCATTTCGACAACAGTTAAAAGTTGTGCGGAGGGATAGACGCATGCATGGAAGTCCAATGAATTTTCTGGGCCGAGTCTTGCTGACAGGATGCGCGCTGGGGCTGAGCGCATCTGTGGCTCTGGGGCAGACCTCGTCCACAGCGCCGGCAAGCTCCAACGCCGCTGCCTCGCAGCCACCGGCATCTCGTTCGGATGTATTTCTTGGGTTCTCATACCTGGCGCCGCATGGAGCCGTGGAAACCACTTTGCAGGACGGGACCGTCCGCAGCGACAGATATTCGGCAATCAACGAAGGCGCCATTGGCAGCTATTCCTATTTCTTCAACCGCTATGTCGGCGGCCAGGTAGAAATCGCGGTTCATCCAGATGGGAACAACGACAGCGAGGGCAGCGGCTCGCTGGGACTTATCTTTCGGCTTCCCGAGCAGGGCATGACACCGTTCGTGCACGCGCTGGTGGGTGCCACCAGGCTCGGCGGGCCCAATGCGGAACCATTTGTTGTGCACGCGAGCACGTGGGGACCGGCGCTGACCGCGGGTGCCGGACTGGACTATGAATTCCCCGGCTCTCATCGCTTTGCGCTGCGCATTTTCCAGGCCGATTACCAGTACCTGCACGCGAATTTCGGACCGCAACCTGTGACTGGCGGCCGTGCCAATCTGAATGCGGTGCAGCTGAGCACCGGCCTGGTTTTCCACATGGGCAGCATCACGCCGCCTCCGCCGGTGCAGTATGCGTGCTCGTCGAGTCCGGCTTCTGTATTTCCGGGTGAGAAAGTCACGATCACCGGGAATGCGACCAATCTGAATCCGAAGAAGAAGGCTACATACAACTGGACCGGTCAGGGCCTGACGGTGGGTGGCACGGATTCGACCACCACGGTCGACACAGCGAACCTGGCTCCTGGCAACTACACGGTGACTGGCCACGTCACGGAAGGCCAGAAGGCGTGGATGTCGGCAGACTGCACGACGCAGTTTGCGGTGAAGGAATATGAGCCGCCGACGGTTAGCTGCTCGGCCAATCCGACGACGGTGAAGCCGGGCGAGAGCTCGACGGTCACCTGCAACGGTGTGAGCCCGCAGAATCGTCCGCTGACCTACAGCTACTCGGCTTCGGCTGGGTCGATCAATGGCACGGGCAACACGGCGACCCTGTCCACGACGGGCGCGCCGGCCGGCACCATCACAGTGACCGGAACCGTTGCCGACGACAAGGGCCACACGGCTTCGGCCACCACGAATGTGGATGTGCAGCAGCCGCCTCCGCCGCCGACGCCACACACGAAGACGCTCTGCTCGATTCAGTTCACGAACGACAAGAAGCGTCCGACGCGCGTGGATAACGAAGCGAAGGCTTGCCTGGACGACGTGGCTCTGAACGCGCAGCAGACGCCGGACGGGACGCTCGTCGTGGTGGGCAACTCCGCGCCGGTGGCGACGCCGAAGGGCAAGGCAGCTCGCCGTCACGCGGTGACTGCAGAAGACCAGGCAGCGCAGCGCGCGGTGAACACGAAGGAATACCTGGTGACGGAGAAGGGCATCGATGCCAGCCGTATCCAGGTACGGAGCGGCAACGCAGGCCAGGATGAGGTGCAGAACTACCTGGTTCCGGCGGGCGCTAACCTGGAAAACGACGTGCAGGGTACGACCACGATCGATGAGAGCCACTACAAGGCTCAGAAGCGGGTCGCGGCTCCGGCACGCCATCATCGCCGCAAGGCTGCCGCACAGTAAACGGCAGAAAACAAAGCAAAAGCAGGGCTGGCCGATCGGGCTGGCCCTGTTTTTTTGCCATCAGCGTATGGCTCTCTGGTTTCGGGCGAATCCGGGACTTTGGATAGCACTTTTGGTTCTAAAGTGGCATCAGAAAGTGAAGCCCAGCGCGTGGAAACGGGCTAGTATGAGGACGCCTTCCCAAGGCATCCTGAAACCGCGGAATGCTGGTTCGGGTTCCGCAGGCAAGAGGCCTATGAAACTGAAGCGGCTGCGATTCCCCCTCGCACTTCTTTCGGTCCTGTTCGCAGGATCGTGCTTCAACGCTGCGTTTGCAGCCCCCACAGTCTGGAATTCGATCGGGCCGGACGGCGGCGATGCGCGCCGCTTCGCGTTCGATCCGCGGGATCCGAGCCGGATTTATCTGGGCACGACGGACAGCTGGATTTATGTGTCGACCGATGGAGGCTCGTCGTGGTCGCGCCTGGCAGAACTGCCGAGCCGCGAGAACATGGTGGTCGACAGCCTGGT
>DATNAI010000366.1:0-14798 GCA_035572875.1 Castellaniella sp.
ACACCTTGGCGGGGGACCACCAGTCACTGGAAAGCTTCATGGAATCCCTGGAGGCCTATCCACCCATGCGGGTGCCCGGTACGTCCGTCTTCATGAGCATGATCGTTGGCACGGTGCCGCCCGCTTTGCTGCACAATTTGAAACACAATAAGGTGCTGCACGAGCAGGCGCTCTTCCTGACCATCGAGGTGGCCGACGAGCCCTATGTGCCGTTCGATGAGCGCCTGAAGGTCGAGCGGGTCAGCCGGAGCAGTTGGCAGGCGATTGCCCGCTGGGGCTTCAAGCAGGAACCGAACGTGCCGCAGGTCGTGGGGCAGATCGGCCAGGAAGTCCCCGAACTGAATCTGGAGCCCATGCAGACCTCTTATTTCCTGTCACGCCAGACCATTATCGTGGTGCGCCGCCTGCCCTGGTACAAGAGCTGGCGGCGCCACCTGTTCGCGTTCATGGCGCGCAATGCCAGCCGGAGCACCCGGTTCTATCGGATTCCGCCGAACCGGGTGGTCGAAATGGGCATGCAGATGGAACTCTGAGACCGATTCCCTGGCCGCTGCTTATTGGGTGACGCCGGTGACCCCGGTTGTGCCCGTTCCGCCGGTTACGCCCGTAGTACCCGTCACGCCCGTAGTACCCGTCACGCTGCCCGGGGCGGGAACCGTGATGGTGGTTTCGCGCAGGATGCCACCCGATTCCACGGATCCTTGTTCGCGGACCTGGGTCTTGTTGTCCATCAGCGTCATGCAGTCGGCGCGCCGTTCGCCCGTAAGCCTGTCGCAGCGCTCGGTACGGTTCTGCGTCTCGGCCTGCATGCCGGGCGCGGCCAGCGTGTTGTCACGGGCGGCCTGAGCAGCGGCACCGGCTTCTTTCAGGCACGCCTTCTTGTCGATGCCCGGCGTGGAATTGCAACGTGCCACGTCGCGCTGGTATTGCGATTGTACGGGGCTCGCGGCCTCGGCCACCGGGGAAAGGAGGAAGGCACACCCCAGGCCAGCGGTCAACAGGGCGGCGCGAAGGGAGACTTGAATCACTTGACGCATGATGCACTCCTATCTTAGGAACGGATATGGGCCCATGCCCGTACCCAACCATGTTACAGCTAGCTTCAGTGTACGGGTTTTCACCTATCACGATGTGACAAATTTGCTCATGACCGGCGGATGGCGCTTTGCATGAGCACAATGGCCGTCACCGGGGCCGTCAGCACCAGGAGCAGGCAGATCAGCCATTCATGCACAATGGGGCGGTGCTGCACCAGGGCCGCCACCAGGGTGCAGGCCAGCACCACGCAAAAGGCGCCCAGCGTCGTCCCCATGGTCGGAGCATGCATTCGCTCGTAAAAGCTGTGCAGGCGCAACAGGCCCAGCGAGCCGATCAGCGTGGCGATGCCGGCCACCGCCAGCAACAGGGCGACGATCAAGGCCGCCCACAGCGGCAGTTGGCTCATGGTTCGATCACCTCGCCGCGCAGGAGGAACTTGGCCAGTGCGGTGGAGCCCGCGAAGCCGAACAGCGCGATGAGCAGCGCCACGTCGAAATACAGTCCCGCTTCGAACCGCAGGCCAAGGACCAGAAGGATCAGCATGCCGTTGATGTAAATCGTATCGAGTGCGAGAATCCGGTCCTCTGCCGCCGGGCCGCGCAGCAGCCGGAGAACCGCGCATCCCAGCCCCAATACGAAGCACAGCAGCGCGAAGCCGATGGCCCCGTCCAGGATCAGTTGATTCATTCGAAAATCTCCATGAGTGGCCGCTCGTAGCGGTCCTGGATGGTGTGCGTGAGCCCGGCGGCGTCCCGCAGGTCGAGGACATGCAGCGTGAGGACGTTGCGTTCGGGATCATGTCCCGCCCAGACCGTGCCGGGCGTGAAGGTCACGATGCAGGCCAGCGCGGCCAGTGCGTGGGGATCGCGGATGTGCAGCGGAATGTCCAGAAATTCGGGATTGGCATTGGCTGCATCGCCGCGCAGGATGCGCAGGCCGACGAGGTAGTTCGAATGGGCGATGTCCACGGCGACCCGGCCCAGGAGCCGCAGCGCGATGACGGGGTGGCGCGGGCGCGACCGGACGGGCCGCAGGATCGGCGTCAGCAGGCTGAGCGTGAGGGCGATGGCCAGGCCCAGCGCCCATTGACCTGGGGATGCGCTGTCGTTCAGAACCAGCCATAGCGCGAGCAACAGGCCGGTCAGCGGCAGGGATCGCAACAGGGCCTTCATGGTTGCGTACCCCGGGCGTGGGCAGGGCCGGGGCCTGGCGTGGTGCCCAGGCGGGGGCTGTTCTGGCCCAGTACGGCCTCGACGTAGCGGCCGGGTTCATTCAGGTAGTGGGCCGTGCCGTCCAGGTAGTCCAGGGTCGGTCCCGCCCGAACGGTCAGCAGCGCGCAGGCCGACAGCAGGATCAGGATGGGAGTGATCTCCCGGATCCGGAGACGAGGAATCTGCAGGGCTTCGGGAACCCAGAACAGCCGCACGCCGGAGCGCCCCAAGGCCATCAGGCAGGCCACGCCTGACACCAGCATGGCTGCCACCAGCAGCCAGACATTCAGCGTGGGCGCCCCATATTCCGCCGTGCGCAGGGCGGCCGACAGCAGAGAGAATTTGGCCACGAAGCCCGACAGGGGCGGCAGGCCGACGATGATCAGGGCGCAGGCGAAAAAGCTCAGCCCCAGGAACGACAGGGTGGCCGGCAGAGGCTCGCCCACCACCTGTTCCGACAGGCTGGCGGCATCGGCCTCTTCGGTCTCGAAGGCCTCCTGGGTGATGGCCAGCACGTCAGCGCCAAAGGGCTGGCTGCGCTCGATGAGTTCCAGCAGCAGGAAGAGCGCGGCCAGTGCGGCCACCGAGCTGAGCAGATAGTAGAGCGCGGGGCCGGTCAGTGTGGCGCCCGGCATGCCCAAGGCCGCAAACAGCGTGCCGGATGAGGTGATGACGGCGTAGGCCGTGATGCGCCTGGCGTCGATGCTGGCCAGCATCCCCAGTGTGCCGAAGGCCAGTGTGGCAATCCCGGCCGGGAACATCCAGGCCCCGCCGAAGGCCGCCGGCGCGCCGGCCGGCAGCAACAGCGATCCGATGCGCAGGAGCGCGTAGATCCCCACCTTGGTCATGATCGCGAAGAGGGCACCGACCGGCGCGCACGCCTGGGCGTAGGTCGAGGGCAGCCAAAAATTCAGGGGCCAGGCGGCGGCCTTGATCAGGAAGGCGACGCCCAGAATCGCGGCTGCGCTATCGAAGAGCTGGCGGTCGGCGCCATACAGCGTCTGCGCCCGTAGCGACAGATCGGCCAGGTTCAGGGTGCCGGTCAGTCCGTAGATCAGCGCAATGGCGATCAGCAGCAGGAAGGACGCGATCAGGTTCACGCCAATGTAATGCAGGGCGGCGCTGACGCGCTGTTTGCCGGAGCCATGCAGCATGAGCCCGTAGGACGCGGTGAGCAGGATTTCGAAAAAGACGAACAGGTTGAACAGGTCGCCGGAGAGGAAGGCACCGTTCAGGCCCATGAGGATAAGCTGGAACAGCGGATGAAAGTGAGTGCCGACACTGTCCCAGCGCGCCGTGGCGTAGATCCAGGTGCACGTTCCGAGCAGCGCCGTCAGACCCAGCATCAGCGCGCTCAGCCGGTCCACCACCAGCACGATGCCGAAAGGGGCCGGCCAGCTTCCCAGCATGTAGACGCCGATGCCGTCGGGCCAGCCCGTGGGCAGCCACTCCAGCGTGGCAGCCAGCAGCAGGAGCGCGACCACGCCCTGCAGGGCGAGCGAAACCGCTGCGAGAGCCATGCGCACCGGTCTCTGCCCGTCGCGAGTGAGCAGCATGGCCGCCGCTGTCATCATGGGCAACAGGACCGGCAGGACTGGCAGCGGCTGCAGCCACGGGTTCATGGGCGCCGCTCCTCGCCGTCGACGTGATCGGTGTCGCTCATGCCGCGCGCGGCCAGCAGCACGACCAGGAACAGGGCGGTCGTGGCAAAACCGATGACGATGGCCGTGAGTACCAGCGCTTGGGGCAGCGGGTCGGCGTAGCGCTCCGGGTCCGCCCAGTGCGGGTCGATCACCGGCGGTGCGTCCAGCCGCAGTCGGCCCATGGCAAAGATGAACAGGTTGACTGCGTAGGTCAGCAGCGTCAGCCCCATGATGAACTGGAAGGTGCGCGGGCGCAGCAGCAGCCAGACACCGGATCCCGTCAGTGCACCGATCGCCAGCGCGAGTATCCATTCCATGGTCAGGTCTCCCGCAGCGTCGCGGGGGCGACGGGTTCGGTGAGCTTGCGGTAGGACCGCAGCGACTGGTGCGCCAGGGCGACGAGCATCAGCATGGTGGCGCCCACCACCAGCATGTAGACGCCGATGTCGAAGAACAGCACGCTGGAGAGATGAACCTGACCCAGAAGCGGCAAGGTAAAGTCCACGCTGTAGGCCGAGAGCAGCGGCAGGCCGGCTCCCCAGACAGACAACGCCGTCGTGCCGGCTACCAGCATGCCCCAGGCCATCCACGCCTGCGGGCGAATGAGCGGACGGGCCTCGACCCACAGAATGCCGCCTACCAGGTATTGCAGGATGATGCCGGTGGCCATGATCAGGCCGCCCACGAAGCCGCCGCCCGGCTGGTTATGGCCGCGCAGGAGGAAGTACAGCGAGATCATCGTGGAGAGGGGTAGCAGCAGCCGGACCAGTACCGCCGGGATGTGCATCAGGCCGCCGGGCAGCGGTGCCCGCGGATCGGGTTCCACGAAGGCAACAGGCTGCGACGACGGGCTGCGGCGCCGCAGCGGAGCAGTGATGGTGTCCGCCGGCGGCCTGAAGCGCCGCAGCAGCGCGTACACGCTCAGCGCCACGATGGCGAGCACCGTGATTTCGCCGAACGTGTCGAACGCGCGGAAGTCCACCAGGATGACGTTCACCACGTTGGCGCCCCCGCCCAGCGGCCAGGCCTGCTCCACGAAGAAGGACGATATGCTGGGGTGCCCGGCGGGCCGGGTCATCATGACGTAAGCCAGGGCCGCCAGGCCTGCGCCGGCAATGATCGCCACCGACAGGTCACGGGCGCGCCGCCAGGGGATGCGCCCCGGGGCGGCTTCGCCGAATTCCTCGATGCGCGGGGGCAGCCAGCGCAAGCCGAGCAGCAAGAGGATGGTGGTCACGACTTCGATCGAGAGCTGGGTCAGCGCCAGATCGGGCGCCGAAAGCCACGCAAAGGTCACGCACGTGATGAGGCCTGCGGCGCCTGCCAGCATGAGCGATGCCAGGCGGTGGTATTTCGCCTGGCGGGCGGCGGCGATCGCGCAAGCGCCGCCGGCCAGCCACATGAGGCCGAAGGACTCGACGGCGCTGGACGGTTGCGAGCCGTGTGTCCACCAGCCGCCCGGCCAAAGTGGCAGCGCGGCCACTGTCACCGTGCACAGCACCAGCAGGAGGACCTGCGGCTGCAGCCTGTGCGTCTGCAGATGAGCGAGCAGCCAGGCGCTGCCCGCATCGACGGCTTCCAGGCCCGCTTCGAAGCTCCGGCGTCCGTCGAGCCCGTGGATGAGCGGCACCTGGCCCGGCGCACTCCGGTCGCGGCCGCGGAGCAGCCGATACAGCACGATGCCAGCGGCCAGCGCGATGATGCTCATGAGCAGCGGCAGATTCAGGCCATGCCAGACCCGCAGGTCATAGGCGGGCACATCGCCCCCCAGCAGCCCGCGCATGACCATGCCGAGTGCCGGGCCCAGTGTCAGCGAGGGCAGCGTGCCGACGCCCAGGCAGATCAGTACGAGGACAGCGCAGGGAATGAGCATCATGCGGGGCGGGTCGTGCGGGATGCGGGGCAGATCTGTGGTGGGCGGCCCGAAGAATACCTGCAGGATGAAGCGCAGGGAGTAGGCCACGCTGAACGCTCCCGCGATGACCGCCAGCGTCGGCAGCCCCCAGCGGCTGGCCCAATGCCCCGTTATGAAGACCGTCTCGGCGAAGAACATTTCCTTGGAAATGAAGCCATTCAGCAGCGGGACGCCCGCCATGGCCGCCGCCGATACGCCCGCCAGTAGCGCCGTCAGCGGCATGAGCAAACGCAACCCCGAGAGCCGCAGCAGATCCCGGGTGCCGCTTTCGTGGTCGACGATGCCGGCGGCCATGAACAGCGATGCCTTGAAGGTGGCGTGGTTGACCATGTGAAAGACGGCGGCGACCAGTGCGAGCCGGCTGTTCATGCCCAGCAGCAGGGTGATCAGCCCCAGGTGGCTGATGGTGGAGTAGGCGAGCACGCCTTTCATGTCGCGCTGGAACGTGGCCGCGTAGGCCCCCAGCAGCAGCGAACACAGTCCGGCACCCCCGATGATCCAGGTCCACCAATCGGTGCCTGAAAAGATCGGCCAGAACCGCGCCAGCAGAAAGACCCCCGCCTTGACCAGGGTGGCCGAGTGCAGGTAGGCCGAAACGGGCGTGGGCGCCGCCATGGCGTTGGGCAGCCAGAAATGGAACGGGAACTGGGCGCTTTTGGTCAGCGCGCCAACCGCAAGCAATGCCAGCAGAATGGGGTACCAGGGGTGGTTGCGGATGGCGGGAGCAGCCGCCAGTACGGCATCCAGATCGTAGCTCCCTACGATGTGGCCGATGATGAGCATGCTGGCCAGCAGGCAGAAGCCGCCGGCTCCGGTGACGAGCAGCGCCATCCGGGCGCCTCGCCGTGCGTCCGGCCGGTGGTGCCAGTAGCCGATCAGCATGAAGGACGAGAGGCTGGTGAGTTCCCAGAACACCACGAGCTGGATCAGGTTGCCCGCGAGCACCACCCCCAGCATGGCACCGGTGAAGGCCTGGAGAAAGGCGAAGAAGCGGGGGGCCGGATCCTGGTCTGAAAGATAGTAGTGGGCATAGAGCGCAATGAGCGCTCCCATCGTCGTGATGATGAGCGCGAACAGCCAGGCATAGCCATCCATGCGCAGTGTGAGTTCCACGCCCTGGGACGGGATCCAGGGCACGATCATCTTCACCATGCCATCGCGCGCGATGGCGGGAGTCAGGATGATGATGAGGGCTACGCTGGCCAGTGCGCTGAGTCCCGCCATCCAGGCGCAGGACCGCCGTGCGTGCGCCGGCAGCAGCGCTGTGCAGAGGCTGCCGACGAACGGAAAGGCGAGGATCAGGGCGAGAAGCATCCGGAGCGGCCAGAGATCAGCGGTTTCGCGTTCTATGATACGCGATGACACCGGCGGTTTTCGTGCGCCGCCGACGGCGGACTGGCCCCCGGGGACAGGGGCCGGCCAGAAGGCCTACTCCATGGACCCGGCGGGACGGCCGGAAGCTGGTGCCGCGAGTACTGCTGACAGCACCTGAGTCGCCACGCGGTAGCGCCACAAGGCCGCGCCGGTATTCCAGGCCAGCGCGGCCGCCGACAGCACCAGCAGGGGGCCCGCAAGATATGCCGCCGCCCTCCATCCCAATGATGCGAGCGTCCAGCTCAGGATGACGGCGGCGTAGACTCCCGCCTGAACCTGGGCACGGCGCGCCGGGATGTACTGGCCCATCTTGGGCAACCGTTTCAGGCATGCGCGTATCCGGGCGGGGTCTGCTCCGGGAATCGAAAGAGCGTCCTGGGCGTGCTTCCACAACAGGAAGGGAATGATCTTGTAGAGCATCCCGTGGATGGCGGATCCGAATACACCCACGATCATCAAGGTGCCCAGCGCCAGTTCCGGCTGGGTCGAATGTCGGGGACTGAACCGCAGCCAGAACGCTGCACAGGCCAGCAGGCACACCATGGCGGCGTACCAGAAGAGTGACGTGGCCTCCGGCACCGGGCGCTTGCGGGTCCACAGCCGGTGCAGCGTCACGCCGCTCCATCCGGCATAACCGCAGGCGAGCAGCAATTCGGCCAGCCGAGGAGGCATGGCCGTGAGATCATCGGCCCATGCGAAAGCCGTCCATGTGGCCAGCAGCACAGGGATGGCGAGCGGCAGCCAGCGGACCATGCTCCTCGGATAGAGTTCGGTCGCCTGAAAAATGGGCAGCAGCTGGAACGATAGTCCCACGAGCAGCAGCCCGCCCCACCCCAGCAGTCCCCAGGATGCGTGGGCGTTCACCCAAGCGGGCAGCGCGTGGCCCGCGCCCATCGAACCGGCCAGCGCGAGCCCCATGGCGACTGTGATGGCGAGCGCAGCCAGGGAGCTCCGCACCGCCACCAGAATCTCGCGCGCGCCTGCGTAGACCCGAGCCCGCTCACGCCAGAGGGATCCCGCGACGGCCGCCAGATAGATGGCAAACGCCAGCGCCAGCAGCAGGGTGGCGGTGCGCCAGGCGGCGGGCCACCACCACAGAAATCCTGCCGCCAGAAACAGTGTCCCCGTGGTCAGCGTGGCGTGCACGAAGACCGATACTCCTCGCGCCCGCAATGTGGGAACGTTGCAGGCCACGGCCAGAATCTGCAGCAGCGCGCCCAGCATGGCGCTGGTCAGGATGCCCAGCGTCCACAAGTGGGTCAGTGCGAGCGTGATCGGGCTCCAGCGCGACGCGAAGGCCTGCGGGCCGGCCCATGTGGCCAGGATCCCCGCCAGCAGCGCAAAGGCGGGCACATTCAGGAGCAGCGGCAGTGGCACCGACAGCGCCGGAGTTTTGTCGAAATCCAGTGCGCGTTGCATGGAGGCTCAGCCGCGCCAGATGGTCACGCGGTAGTGGGGCGGCTCGAGAACGCAGTCGTGCTGGAAGCCGGCCCGCTCCAGCATGGCGTAGAGCGGATGCGGCTCGCGATCGATCAGGAGCTGCAGGCGTTGAGTCGGACCCAGTTCGTCCAGCGCCTGCAGGCAGAGCTCCAGCGGCTCGGGTGCGGGGAGGCCCCGCACGTCCAGCAGCCGGTCACCGGGGGCGGCCGCGTCGCCGGCCGCTGTCATTTGGCGAAGAGCCGGCTCATGTCCTTGAAGGCCTTGAACTCCAGGGCATTACCGCAGGGGTCGTACAGGAACATGGTGGCTTGTTCGCCCACCTCGCCTTTGAATCGGACGTAGGGTTCGATCACGAATTTCGTGCCGAGCGACTTCAGGCGTTCGGCCAGCGCCTCCCATTCGTCCCAGTGCAGCACCACACCGAAGTGCGGCACCGGCACGTCATGCCCGTCCACCGCGTTGGTGTGCGCGTGTTCCTGGGAAGGCGTGCGCGGATGCTCGTGGATGACGAGCTGATGGCCGAAGAAGTCGAAATCCACCCAATGGGTGTCCGAGCGGCCTTCCGCCAGGCCGAAGACTTCGCCGTAGAAGTGGCGGGCAGCCGGAAGATCGTAGACGGGGATGGCCAGGTGAAACGGCGACAGGCTCATGAAGGGCTCCGAGGCAAAAGGGTTGGAACCCCTATCGTAGTTGAAAACGCACCGCCCACGTCACGGGACGATATGGAAGTCAATCACGATTTCGCCAGGGTTGCGGGCCAGGTATTCGAACTGGATGTTTTCGCCGAAGTGCTGTTTCAGTTGCTGCAGCAGCGGCAGCGGATCGTGATCGTTGCAGAACCGCATGGTTTCGCCCGGCTGCAGCGCGGACAGGGCGCCGAAGATCGCCGCGTGGCGGAAGCGCTTGGCGATGCCGCGGGCATCCAGCGGGTAGGTGTTCTCGGCGAACATGGGGATAGCGTCAGAGGCCACGGTGCGTCGTCCTGTAGTGTTGTTGGGAAGTGGCCACGATTATAGGAACCCGCATCCGCCAGAAGCGATGGAACCCTACGCCCAATGGGGATGTGTTGCGCGGAGGTTCAGTCCGGCTTGTGGGCCGCGTCGGGGTGACGCAAGTCCCAGATGCGGACCGCCTCCTGCCAGCGGCGCTTTTCTTCGGCATAGGTGTCGAAGACGCACGGCGTGCAGCCGTTGCCGCAGCATTCGTTCAGGTCGGGCTCCACCGGCTCGATGGGGCGGGTGTCGTCGGGGGACAAACAGGGATCGGACATGATGTTTGAGGATGGTGCGATTGAGGCGAACCGTCTTGGAAGGATCGCATGGAAGAATTGTAGGGCAATGAACCCCCGGCGCAGGCGCGTCCGTGAATCTGCTGGCGGAAAACCTGTCGCGGTGCTGGCTGCGCCAGGTCGGCCTGATGGCCTGAGGGTATGACGGTTGTGTCCGTCGGGACTTTTCCGGTCTGGCTGCGGCACGGCATTCGACTCACAATGGCGGCTCTCGTCCGCTTGAGTCCCCGCCATCGTATTCGGCCGTTCGAACCGGAGTGCAGGATACGCCAGCTCGGGACTGAACGATCGATCTGGCCTGGCGACTTGCCGCCTCCACCAGGATTACCTGAAAAGGTATAAAATGATTCCAGCATCCAGCGGCGAAAAACTCCTGGAATGGATTGGCAGCAGCCACAAGGATTTGCTGGAGTTGCCGCCTGATATCCGCCGCCGCTTTGGGTATGCGTTGTCGTTGGCCCAAAGGGGCGATCAGGATGATGCCGCCAAAGTGCTCAAGGGCTTCGGCAGTGCGGGCGTGCTGGAGGTCATCGAAGACGATGCGGGGGGTACGTACAGGGCCGTCTACACCGTGAAGTTCCCGCGAGTCGTGTATGTGCTGCACTGCTTTCAGAAAAAGAGCGTACGCGGGATTGCCACGCCGAAGGCCGATATGGATCTGATCCGTGATCGGCTCAGGATAGTGGCGAAACTGACGCGGGAGTCGAATGATGCGGATGCGAATCGTTGATGGCGTCGAGGTACAGCGAGGCTCGGGGAATGTATTTGCCGATCTGGCGCTGCCCGGCGCCGATAAGCTGAAAATCAAAACCGGCTTGGTCATCGAAATTCGTAAGGCGATGAAATCACTCGGGCTGACGCAACAGGCGGCAGCTCGGCGAATGGGTATTTCTCAAGCCAAAGTTTCCGGCATGATGCGCGGTGACTTCACCAACTTGTCCGAACGCAAACTGATGGACTGCCTCAATCGTCTGGGGTACGACATTGAAATCCAGGTGCGGCGCGCGCCTGAGTCCGTTGGGCGCCTCACGTTGGCCTCTGCCGTGTCTTGAAAATCCGCCGCGCCGGCCGCATGTACGGGATATCGGGGCGTATCGCCCCCACCCATTTCGGGAACCGCCCACCATGCGATTAGACAAACTGACGACGAAGTTTCAGCAGGCGCTGGCCGACGCCCAAAGTCTGGCCGTGCGTCATGATCATCCTTACATCGAAAACGTGCACTTGCTCTCGGCGCTGCTCGCCGACCCCGAGAGCGGCACCTCGAGCCTGCTCGCTCAGGCGGGCGTGGCGGTGCAGCGGCTCCAGGGCGAGCTCGAACGCCAGCTCAAGGCGCTGCCGACCGTGCAGGGCGCCGAGGGCAACGTTCAGATCGGGCGTGAACTGCAGGCAGCGTTGGCACGCACCGACAAGGAAGCGGGCCAGCGCGGCGATGACTTCATCGCCAGCGAACTCTATCTGCTGGCGCTGGCCGACGACAAAGGCGAAGCGGGGCGTGCCTTGCGCGAAGCCGGCTTGCAGCGCAAGGCGCTGGAGGCGGCCATAGAATCGGTGCGCGGCGGCGCGACGGTTGCCAGTGCCGAGGGCGAGGACAATCGTCAGGCGCTGAAGAAGTACACCCTGGACCTGACGGCGCGCGCGCGTGAAGGCAAACTGGACCCGGTGATCGGGCGTGACGACGAGATTCGCCGCACCATCCAGATCCTGCAGCGGCGCACGAAAAACAACCCGGTGCTCATCGGCGAGCCGGGCGTGGGCAAGACCGCCATTGTGGAAGGCCTGGCACAGCGTATCGTCAACGGCGAAGTGCCCGAGACGCTGAAGGGCAAGCGCATCCTGGCGCTGGACCTGGCGGGCCTGCTGGCGGGCGCCAAATATCGCGGTGAGTTCGAAGAGCGCCTGAAGGCGGTGCTGAAGGAACTGTCCCAGGATTCCGGCCAGACCATCGTCTTCATCGACGAACTGCACACCATGGTGGGGGCAGGCAAGGCCGAGGGCGCCATGGACGCCGGCAACATGCTCAAGCCCGCGCTGTCGCGCGGTGAACTGCATTGCGTGGGCGCCACGACGCTGGACGAATACCGCAAGTACATCGAGAAGGACGCTGCCCTGGAGCGCCGCTTCCAGAAGGTCATGGTGGATGAGCCGAACGTCGAATCCACCATCGCCATTCTGCGCGGGCTGCAGGAGCGCTACGAACTGCACCATGGGGTGCAGATCACCGATCCGGCCATCGTCGCCGCGGCCGAATTATCCCATCGGTACATCACGGACCGCTTTCTGCCCGACAAGGCGATCGACCTGATCGACGAAGCTGCGGCCCGGATCCGGATGGAGATCGACTCCAAGCCGGAGGTGATGGACCGGCTGGACCGCCGCATCATCCAGTTGAAGATTGAACGCGAAGCGGTGCGCAAGGATACCGACGAGGCTTCGGGACGGCGCCTGAGGGCGATCGAGGAGGAGCTGGCCTCGCTGCAGCGGGAATACAACGACTACGAGGAGATCTGGAAGGCGGAAAAGGCTGCGGTCCAGGGCTCGCAGGCCGTCAAGGAAGAAATCGACCGCGTGCGCGCCGAGATGGCCGAGCTTCAGCGCAAGGGTCAGTACGACAAGCTCGCCGAGCTTCAGTATGGCCGTCTGCCGGAGCTTGAAGCGCGGCTGAAGGCGGCCGAGTCGGCCGACCGGGATGCCGATTCTGAAAAGCCCCGGCTGCTGCGTACGCAGGTCGGCGCCGAGGAAATCGCCGAGGTCGTCTCCCGGGCCACCGGCATTCCGGTTTCGCGCATGATGCAGGGCGAACGCGCCAAGCTGCTGGGCATGGAAGCCGTGCTGCATGAACGTGTGGTAGGCCAGGACGAGGCCGTGCGTCTGGTCTCGGAAGCCATTCGCCGGTCGCGGGCCGGGCTGGCCGATCCCAATCGGCCCTACGGCTCGTTCCTGTTTCTCGGGCCCACCGGCGTGGGCAAGACGGAGCTGACCAAGGCCCTGGCGCAATTCCTGTTCGATTCGGACACCCACCTGGTGCGCATCGACATGAGCGAGTTCATGGAGAAGCATTCCGTGGCGCGCCTGATCGGGGCGCCCCCGGGCTATGTGGGCTACGAAGAGGGCGGCTACCTGACCGAAGCCGTGCGGCGCAAACCCTACAGCGTGATCCTGCTCGACGAGGTGGAGAAGGCCCATCCGGACGTCTTCAACGTGCTGCTGCAGGTGCTGGATGATGGCCGCCTGACCGATGGCCAGGGGCGCACGGTGGATTTCCGCAATACTGTCGTCATCATGACCTCCAACATCGGTTCGCAGCATATCCAGGACATGGCGGACCAGCCGTACGAGGTCGTGAAGGAAGTCATTCGGGACGAGCTCAAGACCGCGTTCCGGCCAGAGTTCCTGAACCGTATCGACGAGATCGTGGTGTTCCATGGCCTGGACGCTTCGCACATCGAGCCCATCGCACGCATTCAGCTCCAGCGCCTGGCCGAACGCGTGGCGCAGCAGGACATGCGGCTGGAAGTCACCGATGCCGCGATCCAGGAACTGGCCCGTGTCGGCTACGACCCGGTCTTTGGCGCCCGGCCGCTGAAGCGGGCGATCCAGCAGTTTGTGGAGAATCCGGTCGCGCGGCTTATCCTGGAAGGCAAGTTCGGGCCCCGGGACGTGATTCCTGTGGACTGGGACGGCGAAAAGTTCGTGTTCGAACGTACGCTGCAGTAATGACCCGCCCGCTCGGGGCGGGCGTCGGTGTTGAAGAAAGGCCTTCGCGGGCGTCCGTTCGTGAAGGCCTTTTTCATGCCGGGAGGGGCAGCGCCCAGCGGGCCGACCGTGCCGTCGGCCCCATTCTAGTCTTCGCCCAGTACCTGTTGCCAGAGGCTGCGCACGGCGGCGCGCTCCCGGGTGAGTTCGGCGGCGGGTACGCGGGCCTTGTCGGCACCCTGCAGGCGCAGGGCGTGCTGCCGGCGGCGGAAGATGCGGTAAGCGTCGGCCACCTCGGTCGCGAGTGGTCCCGGGATCAGCCCGGCGCGCCCCGCCAGCCCCAGCAGCGCGATGTTGCCCAGGTTGCCCAGAAGCTCCGCGTGCGCGCCCGAATGGATCAGTACCAGGAATTGAGTGATGAATTCGATGTCCACCATGCCGCCCCGGTCGTGTTTCAGGTCAAAGTCGGCACCGCGGTTGGGGTGGCCTTGCGAGATTTTGTCGCGCATGGTGCGGACGTCGCTGCGCAGTGCCGCCGCGTCGCGCGGCAATAGCAGGATGCGCCGGCGGATGTCCTCGAAGCGCTGGCCGATGTCGGCATCGCCCGCTACGAAACGCGCCCGGGTGAGCGCCTGGTGTTCCCAGGACCAGGCCTGCGTGGTCTGGTAGCGTTCGAAGGCCGAAATCGGCACGGCGAGCAGCCCGGCATCCCCGTCGGGGCGTAGCCGCAGGTCAATTTCGTAGAGGCGTCCCGATGACGTCATGGTGGACAGCCACGAAGCGACGCGCCGCCCCAGCTTCGCGTAGCGCTCTCCGGCCTCCTGGTCGGGGTCGTCGTACAGGAACACCAGATCCAGGTCGGAGGCGTAGCCCAGTTCCTTGCCGCCCAGCTTGCCATAAGCAATGATCGCGAAGCGCGGCGCCGGGGGATCCGCCCGCTGATCACGCGGCAGCACTTGGGGCCAGACGCGGCGGATGGTCTCGGCGAGGAGCAGATCGGCCAGCGCGGACAGGTGGTCTGCCAGCCCCTCCACGCTGATCACGTTTTCCAGGTCTTGCGCGAGCAGCTGGAAGGTCACCTGGTGCTGCACGTCGCGCATCAGGTTCATCTGCTGCTCCACGTCCGGCTGGCCGTCGGGCAGCACGCACGCGTCCAGGTCGGAGCGAAGCTGCTCGGCCAGCGCCGGAAAATC
>DATNAI010000367.1:0-5403 GCA_035572875.1 Castellaniella sp.
TGGTCGGCCGCCTGGGCCGTTCCCGACCGGGTACTTTCGATCAGGATGCCGGCGAGCTTGGCCTGATCCCACAGCAAGTCGTTGGGCCACTTCATCGTCAGTCGTCCCCCCACGCGCTCGCCGATCCGGCTGCGCAGCGCCTCGCAGGTGGCCATCCCGATCAGCGGAGCCAGCGTGGGCAACTGCCGGCCGGGGAGAAACACGTCGAATGCGCAGGAAAACATCAGGGTCGCGCCGGCGCGGTTCTGCCAGGTGCGGCCCATCCGGCCGCGCCCCCGCGTCTGCATATGAGCCCCCAGCAGCCAGGGACGCGTCATGGGTCCCATGGGGTCCCGGGCACGGGCGAGCAGGTCCCCATTGGTGGACCCCGTCTGTGCGACCCAGGCGACCTGCGCGAAACGGGGCAGCGCGTCCCTCAGGGTACGGGTCATCGTTTCGGGCGGGGGCATGAGCCGGGCCGGATCGAAGAAGGAGTCGGGCATGGGTGGGTAGAATGTAGCCTGTCGAGCTTCGAAATGATCGCAGCCATGAGTTTACGTACAGAACAGTGGGTCTGCCAGGGGTTGGCCGGGAGCATCGAGTGCATCGTGGACCATCCCGAGGGCGACCCCGTGGGCTGGGCGCTGCTGCTGCACCCGCACCCGCTCTATGGCGGCACGCGCGACAACAAGGTCGTGACCACCCTCGGCCGTGCCTGCGTCCAGCAGGGGCTGCTGTGCGTGCGTCCGAATTTTCGCGGCGTGGGCTCATCCCAGGGAACGTTCGACGGGGCTGTGGGCGAGACTGCCGATATGGTGAGCTGCGTCGAGCAGATTCGTGCGACCTGGCCGAATGCGGCGACGGGGCCCTGGGTGCTGGCGGGGTTTTCGTTTGGCTCGGCGGTGGCTGCACAGCTCTATGCCGAGCTGGCCGATCGGGATCTGCCGTTGCCGGCGCGTCTGGCGCTGATCGGCTGCGCGGTGGAGCGTTTTCGCTACCGGCCGCTGGAGATGCCGCGGCGGACGCTGGTGATTCACGGCGAAACCGACGAGGTCGTGCCCCTGTCCGAAGGTATGGACTTTGCGCGGGCCCATCAGTTGCCGCTGACGATCGTGCCGGATGCCGGCCACTTTTTCCATGGCAAGCTGCTCATCCTGCGTCAGATCATCGAAGATTCGCTGTCAGGGCTTGCGTGTCCCTGAGCCCGCTGGCACAAGCGCTGAAGCGGATCAGGGCTCATCCCTGACGGGGCGGCGAGCCGCGCCGGCAAAGGAAGGTTCCGGTATATGGTTTCAGTTGCTTGCGTTTTGTCGCGATTTGGTCGCGATGGCTTCCGATTAGAATTTTGTGGCTGCCTATAATGACCGCTTTCCGCCCGCCTTCCTTGAGTCCCCGCTCATGACATCGAATTCTCCCGCCCTGTTGTTCCGTCGCCGACTTTGCGCCGTGGCGCTCGCCTTGAGCACTGCCTTCGCGATGCCGGGGGCCGCCTGGTCGCAGGCAGCTCCCGCCGCGTCGGGCGCGGCGGCTCCGGCAGCGGGCACCCAGCCCGCTGCCCCGCAGACGGCAGAACCCGATCTGGATATGGTGAGTGCGCTGTCGAACATCCCGGCGCCTACGCTGGGCGCCAAGGCGTGGCTCACGCTGGACGCCACCAGCGGACAGATCATCGCCGCCCAGAATCCTCAGGAAGCCATCGAACCGGCATCGCTGACCAAGCTCATGTCGGACTATGTCATCTTCATTGCCCTGGATAGCGGCCGGCTGAAGCTTGACCAGCAAGTCCATATTTCGGAGAAGGCCTGGAAGACTGAAGGTTCGCGCATGTTCATCAAGCCCAACACGGACGTGGTGGTGGATGACCTGCTGCAGGGCATGATCGTGCAATCCGGCAATGACGCCACCGTGGCGCTTGCCGAAGCGGTCGCCGGCAGCGAGTCGGCATTTGCCGCCCTGATGAACGAGGAGGCGCGGAAGCTGGGGATGACGCATACCCACTACGTCAATTCCACGGGCTTGCCGGATCCCAACCACGTCACCACCGTGCAGGACCTGGCAATCCTGGCCCGTGCGCTGGTACAGCGGTTTCCGCAATACATGCATTACTTCAGCCAGAAGGAATTCACCTGGAACAACATCAAGCAGAGCAACCGGAACCGGCTGCTGTGGGCGGACCAGACGGTGGACGGCCTGAAGACCGGCCATACCCAGGCCGCGGGCTATTGCCTGATCTCGACCGCGCTGCGCGATGGACGTCGCGTCGTGTCAGTGGTGGTAGGTACGGCCAGCGACGCGGCCCGCACTGAAAGCAGCCTCAAGCTGCTGAACTGGAGCTTCAAGAACTTCGACACGGTGAAGCTGCTGGACAAGACCAAGCCTGCCGTGTCGGCGCGTGTCTGGGAAGGTACGTCCGAGACCGTGAATCTGGGCGTCTCCAAAGCGCTGTGGGTCACCGTGCCGCGCGGCAAGGCGGACGACATCAAGACCGAGGCGCGTTACACGCAGCCGCTGATGGCGCCGCTCACCCAGGGCAGCCGCGCGGGCGCGCTGGTCGTGACCCTGGGCGACAAAGTCTTGCGCCAGGAGCCGCTGATCGTGGAGCAGACGGTGGGACAGGCGGGTTTCTTTGGTCGTATGATCGACAAGGTCCACCTGTTGTTCAAATGATGACGGAGTTCACCGGCCGCACGCCGTCGGCGGCGGCCGGTGCGGTCCCGTCTGATTGCGCCATGCCGATTTCATCCGAATCCCTGATCGTCTATCCCTGCGATTTCCCCATCAAGGTCATGGGCCTCGCCCAGGATGGCTTCCGGGAAGCCATTGTGCGGGTCGTGCGCGAGTTCGATCCGGGGTTCGATCCGGACTCCGTCGAGGTCCGCCCGAGTTCCGGCGGCAAGTATCTCGGGCTCACCCTGACGGTGCGCGTGCACTCCCGCGCCCAGCTCGACGATCTGTACCGTGCCCTGCATGGTCACAAGATGGTGTCCGTGGTGCTCTAGTGTCCCGTTCGGTTGATCCTGATGTTTGAATTCGGCGCCTGTGCCCCCCATACTGCGTTGCAAATCCTCGTGACAGCCCTTGCTATCACTGCGGTTCGCGCCTTGTCTGGATGGCGCATGCATCCGAATTCAAGGACACAAACCAACCGAGCGGGACACTAGTGTCCCACCTTCAAGAAAATGGAACCCCTGCCATGCGCGTCCGCTGGTGGGATCGGCCGGCACCCTATGTCCCGGTCTGGCAGGCCATGCAGGATTTCACCGAGCAGCGCACGGCCGACACGCCCGACGAGCTTTGGCTGGTGGAGCACGCGCCCGTGTACACGCTGGGCCAGGCGGGGCTCGAGTCGCACGTCCTGAATCCGCGCGGTATCCCGGTGGTGCATTGCAACCGGGGGGGCCAGGTCACCTACCACGGCCCCGGGCAGGTCGTGCTGTACACGCTGGTGGATCTGCGCCGGCGGGGCGTGTTCGTCAAGGATTTCGTCCGGTTGCTGGAATCCTCGGTGCTGGAAGTGCTGGCGCGGGCCGGCGTGCGGGATCCCTGCCGCAAGCCCGGAGCGCCCGGGGTCTACGTGCCGCAGACGGCGCTGGCCGAGGGCCATGGCGATGCGCTCGCCAAGATCGCCGCTCTCGGCGTGAAGGTGCGCCGGGGCTGCGCCTACCATGGTGTGGCGCTGAACGTGGACATGGATCTGGCGCCGTTTCTGGGAATCAACCCATGCGGCTATGCTGGTCTGCAGACCGTGGACATGCGATCCTGCGGAGTGGCGGCTGATCTGGCCGCGACCGGTGAGGCGCTGGCGCGGGAATTTGCGGCAGCCTGGTCGGCGCGCCCGTAGGAGGCTAGCGCCGCGGCCCGCGCCAGAGCACGTCGGGGCTTCCGGCTTCGCGGTTCAGGACACGCGCCAGAACGAAAAACAGGTCCGAGAGCCTGTTCAGGTAATGCAGGACGCAGGCGTTGACAGTCTCGCCGCGCCCCAGGGTCACCACGGAACGTTCGGCGCGGCGCGCGATGGTGCGCGCCATATGGGCATGGGCAGCGGCGGGGCAGCCTCCGGGCAAAATGAATTCGGCCAGCGGGGGCAGCGTGGCGTTGTAATGCTTCAGTGCCTGGTCCAGGCGGGCGACTTGGGAAGCCTGCATCACCTGTGTCCCGGGAATGCATAATTCGCCGCCCAGATCGAACAGGTCCTGCTGAATCTGATCGAGCAGCGCGTCCGTGTCGGGTGGCAGCGGGTGAGTGCGCCATAGACCGATGGCGCTGTTGAGCTCGTCCACTTCGCCCAGAGCGACGATGCGCGCAGCGTCCTTGGCCACCCGGGTCTTGTCGCCCAGGCTCGTGGTGCCGTCATCCCCGGTTCGGGTGCTGACGATGGAGACGCGTATCGACATGGCGGGATTTCCGGTGGGTGGCGGTCACGCGTCGCCGGTTGTGGCGGCGCATGTTCGTGGCGCAAACCGCGTTATGCTTGAACCAGTCAAGGAGTTTAGTCCATGCATTCTTCATTCATAGGCATGCTGGCGGTGGCTGTTGCGGGAGCGCCCGCCGTAGCAGCGGCTGCGCAGCCCGTCCAGGCGCAAGCCGACGGGACCGTCGTACGCGTCAATGCCGCCCAGGGCAAGATCGCGATCCGGCACGGTGCGATACCGAGGCTGGATCTGCCCGCCATGACGTTGGTCTATCACGCCCCGTCCGCGCTGCTGAAGGGCATCGCCGCCGGCGATCACGTCAGCTTCACGGCCGAGCGGGCCGACGGCCAGTATCGCATCCTCGAACTCTCGAAATAGGGCATGCGCATGGCGCCTGCCCCCGTCCGGCGATAGCGAAGGCGCGGGCTTCGGTCTACAGCACGTAGCGGGCCAGATCCTGCCGGCTTGCGGTCTCCGACAGCTTTGCGTCCACGTACGCGGCGTCGATCACCACGGTCTGTTCACCAGGGCTGGCCGCCTCGAACGACAGATCCTCCAGCAATTTCTCCATCACGGTATACAGGCGCCGCGCGCCGATGTTTTCGGTGGTCTCGTTGACGTCGAACGCGAGCTCCGCCAGGCGCCGCACGCCGTCTTCGTGAAAGTCCAGCGTCACGTCTTCCGTCGCCATCAACGCGGCGTATTGCTTGGTGAGCGACGCGTCGGTGGCGCTCAGGATGCGCACGAAGTCCTCGGCCGTCAGCGAGTCCAGCTCCACCCGGATGGGAAATCGCCCCTGCAGTTCCGGGATCAGGTCGGAGGGCCGCGACAGGTGGAAGGCGCCCGATGCGATGAACAGAATATGGTCGGTCTTCACCGTGCCGTACTTGGTGTTGACGGTCGTGCCCTCCACCAGGGGCAGCAGGTCCCGTTGCACGCCCTGGCGTGACACATCCGCGCCCCCATGTTCCTGGCGGGCGGCGATTTTGTCGATCTCGTCCAGGAACACGAT
>DATNAI010000368.1:0-2151 GCA_035572875.1 Castellaniella sp.
CCATCGGCCTGGCACAGCGCTGGCTCATGGTCGCAGGCGATGTAGTCGCTGCGATCGCCGTTGGCGACGCTCTGCGCGAACTGCCGGTGGTAGAGCACGAGCTGCAGGGCCGCGCCGTCACCGAAGGCCAGGGCGCCGTTCAGCGTCACGAAATTCAGACGGTTCAGGTTGTCCTGCGGATTGGTGAACACCCGTCGCGGGCTGATGGCCAGCTCCTGCACGGGCGCCGCGCCCTGGCCGGCCAGGCGGTTTCTCGCGCCCGAGTAGTCCAGGTCGAAGGACGCGCCGTCCAGGCGCGCGCTCACGGCGACATACAGCCGGCGCAGCGAGTCCGCGGCGAATGCGCGCCAGCCGTCCTGGTCGAGTGCATCGGCAGTGACGTACACCCCCAGGTGATCCGCATGCGCGCCATACTGGGCGGCGCCGGCACGCTCATTGAAGCTGCCGCCGTACAGCTGCGCATGGGCTCCCTGGTAGGAAAACCCGTTCTTCATCGTGACCGCCACGCCCCCGCCCAGCGCATTGAGACCATAGACGGGGCTCGAGCTGACGATGCTGACCTGATCGATCGCCAGCGCTGGGATCAGGTCCCAGTTGACTGCATCGCCGAACGCCTCATTGATGCGAACGCCGTTCTCATAGACCGCGAGCCCCTCGGGTGTGCCGCGGACCGCAGAGGCCTCGAATCCCCGGTAGAGGATATCGGGCTGAAAGGGATCGTCGAGGTTGTCGCTGAGGCTGATGCTGCCGAGCCCCCGATCCAGAGCTGCCGTGAGGTTGGGCTTGCCGTGGCGCGCGATGTCCGCCGCCGACACGGTCTGCACATCGCCCGGCACCAGATCCGCATCCAGCGAGGCGCCGGGGATGGCGGTGGCCTGCACCGTGACCGGCGCGAGCTGGGCGGCGCTGGCGGCGTCACTGTCCGCGTCCGCGGCCCGGGCGCCGTTGACCGCAAGCAGCGCCACGGCAGCCCAGCGCGCGGCAGCGCGCAGGCCGCGCAGGCCGGGCGCATTCCAAGCGCGTCCGGCCCGCGGCAGAGCAGCCAACAGGTCTAGTCGGCAGCCTTGCGGTGGGCGTGGGTGCCACCGCTGCCGACGGCCTCGCGGATGAACGCGAGCACCGGCCCGGACACGGTCTGATCCGGCGTGCCGATCGAGAACACCTCGGACATGTGGCTCTCTCCGCGCTCCACCAGCGTCGTGGGGCAGTGGGAAGGGCCGACCGCGCAGAGCGCGTCATGCAGTGTCTTGTTGAAGGCCGACAACCCGCCATTGACGTGCATGTCGACGCCAGGATCCAGTTCCGCGTCCGCCAGCATGATTTTCACGTGCGTGCGCTTGAGCTCCGGCAGGCTCGAGTGTGCCAGCTGCGTCGCCGGATCGGGCGCACCAAAACCGCCGCCGCGCCGGCCGCCGGCTGCAGCGGGTCCAGCCGCGCCACCTGCGGCGCCTGCGGCGCCGGGGCCACCCGCCCGGGACGGTCCACCGAAGCCGGGCATGTCATTGGCGCCTCCGGGCGTACCGGGCGCGGCGCCTGGCAGCGCACCCGCCGTCGAGGTCATACCACCGGGCTCATGGCAGGTGGTGCCTGCGCGGGCCATCATGGCGCGGAAATTGGCGCCGCCCAGCGCCTGCGCCTGTAGCGGCGCAATGTCGAAGGCGCCGGACATGAAGATGACGCCGCGCACGCCCACGCCCTTGGGCCCATAGAGCTCGGGCCGGCCGATATAGGTGCCGGTAGGCCCGTTCCCGGCCGACTGCGCCCAGATCACCATGCGCCGGGCATCGCCGTGATACTGCGCGATGTGGTCCTGTGCCCACTGGATCATGTTCGAGACATCGCGCGCGCCACCGTCCCAGGTCGGGCTGAAGTGCCGCTGCATCAGGACCACGACCAGTCCGTGCTTCGTACCCCAGCGGCCGATGTTGTCGTAGAACGCGTTGGCGGCCTTGTCCTGGATCTCGATCTTGTTGCCGGCCCCGCCGGGCACGTAGAGCAGGACCGGACGGGAATTGGCACCCTGATCGCCCCAGAAGACGTCGACGACGTCGTCCGGGTTGCTGCCGAAGGATTGGTTGCGCGTGATGCTCACGCCCGGATAGAGCGGCGTGACGTCGCTGGTGATGTCGTTTTTCGGCATCATCGGTCGAT
>DATNAI010000369.1:0-7503 GCA_035572875.1 Castellaniella sp.
CATCACTTCTGCGCCGGCATCCGTTTCCTCACGCTGGATCTGCATATCGGCAATTCGCGCGCCGATTCCCAGCGCTCGGGCGCGGTCGTCATTGGTGTGGCCCTGGGGCTGACGGTCGTCTTCGGTTTGAAACTTTTTGGAGTCTGGTAATGGCAGAAGCACGCATTGGTCGCCGGCGTCGTGTCGTCGGTGCGCATTACGGGACCCGCGATTTCATCGTCCAGCGTACGACGGCCGTCATCATGGCTCTGTACACGCTGGCGCTGGTTCTTTACGCGGTGTTCGTTCCCAGCCTGGATTTCGAATCCTGGCGTGCCTTTTTCGCGTTCAAGGTCGGTACGCTGCCGGTGGGCCAGATGCTCGGTTCGGTCGCGTTCCTGTCGTTGGCGTGGCATGCCTGGGTAGGGGCTCGCGACATTTTCATGGATTACGCGCACGCGGACGGGCTGCGCCTGTTCCTGGAAGCCGTGGCGGTTCTGTGGATCGTGGCATCGGTCGTGTTTTTTGGTCAAATTCTCTGGAGTCTGTAACGTGGCTGCTGTCAAGACATCTATTCCGCACCGCCGATTCGACGTTGTGATCGTCGGCGCTGGCGGGGCCGGGCTGCGCTGTGCGCTTCAGCTCTCCCATGCCGGCCTGACCGTGGCTGTTGTCTCCAAGGTCTTCCCGACGCGTTCGCACACGGTGGCGGCCCAGGGCGGCGTCAGCGCTTCGCTGGGCAACATGAGCGAAGACCACTGGCAGTGGCACATGTACGATACGGTGAAGGGTTCCGACTGGCTCGGCGACCAGGACGCCATCGAATTCATGGTGCGCGAGGCGCCCAACGCCGTCTACGAGCTCGAACACTACGGCATGCCGTTCGACCGCAATGCCGACGGCACCATCTATCAGCGCCCGTTTGGCGGCCACACCGCCAACTTCGGCGAAAAGCCCGTGCAGCGCGCCTGTGCGGCGGCTGACCGGACCGGTCACGCGATGCTGCACACGCTGTATCAGCGCAACGTGGCCGCCCGCACGCACTTCTTCGTTGAATGGATGGCGCTGGATCTGCTGCGCAATAATGCCGGCGACATCCTGGGCGTGACGGCCATGGAGATGGAAACCGGCCAGATGTTCGTGCTCGAGGCCAAGCAGACCGTGCTGGCGACGGGCGGATCGGGCCGTATCTGGGCGGCCACGACCAACGCCTTCATCAATACGGGCGACGGTCTGGGCATGGCGGCGCGCGCGGGGCTTCCGCTCGAAGACATGGAATTCTGGCAGTTCCACCCCACCGGGGTGGCGGGCGCGGGCGTGCTCATCACCGAAGGTGTGCGCGGCGAAGGCGGCTTCCTGCTGAACAAGGATGGCGAACGCTTCATGGAGCGCTATGCGCCCCAGCTGAAGGATCTGGCCCCGCGCGATTTCGTATCGCGTTCGATGGACCAGGAAATCAAGGAAGGCCGCGGGTGCGGCGACGGCAGCCACGTCCTGCTGAAGCTCGATCACCTGGGCGCCGACACCATCATGAAACGCCTGCCATCGATTCGCGAGATCGCGATCCGGTTCGCCAACGTCGATCCGATTCATGATCCCATCCCGGTCGTGCCGACGATCCACTATCAGATGGGCGGTATCCCGGCCAACATCCACGGCCAGGTGGTCACGCACGTCAATGGCGAGGAAAAGGTCGTCAATGGCTTGTACGCCATCGGCGAATGCGCGGCGATCTCGATTCACGGTGCCAATCGCCTGGGGACGAACTCGCTGCTGGATCTGATCGTATTCGGCCGCGCGGCCGGCAATCACATCATCGGCCAGCACCCGGAGAAGCAGCACTCGCACGAGGTGCTTCCCGAGACCGACGTCGAGGCCTCGCGCGACCGGATTGACCGCATCGAAAGCCGCACTTCGGGGACCAAGGCCCAGGACGTGGCTCAAAAGATGCAGACCATCATGCAGTCGCACTGCGGCGTGTTCCGCAAGCTGGACATGCTCAAGGAAGGCCAGAAGATGATTGCCGACCTGGTATCGGAGGTCAACGACGTTCACTTCGCGGACAAATCCAGGACGTTCAACACGGCCCGTTTCGAGGCGTTCGAACTGACCAACATGATCGAGGTCGCACGGGCCACGACCACCTCGGCGGCCAATCGCCTCGAATCGCGGGGCGCCCATGCGCTGGACGAGTATCCCGAGCGCGACGACGTGAATTGGCTCAAGCATACCTTGTGGTTCGCTGACGACAACCGCCTGGAATACAAGCCGGTTCACATGAAGCCGCTGACGGTGGATACCATCCCGCCCAAAGCCCGTACCTTCTAATCTGGATAGTGTCATGAGTGAAAAACGTGTCATGAAGTTCGAGATTTACCGCTACGATCCGGACAAGGACGAGCGGCCCTACATGCAGAAATTCGAAGTCGAGCTGCAGCCGACGGACCGGATGCTGCTGGACGCCATTCTGCGCATCAAGAACGATTTGGACGACAGCCTGGCCGTTCGCCGGTCCTGCCGCGAAGGCGTGTGCGGGTCCGATGCGATGAACATCAATGGCAAGAACGGCCTGGCCTGCATCACGAACCTGAAGACGGTGACCGAGCCCGTCGTGCTCAAGCCGCTGCCCGGGCTGCCCGTGGTGCGCGATCTGATCGTGGACATGACCTTCTTCTACGACCAGTACCATTCGATCAAACCGTACCTGATCAATAACGACCCGCCGCCCGAGAAGGAGCGCCTGCAGTCGCCGGAGGAACGCGAACTGCTCAATGGCCTGTACGAATGCATTCTGTGCGGCTGCTGTTCGACGGCCTGCCCGTCGTTCTGGTGGAACCCGGACAAATTCGTCGGTCCCGCCGGTCTGCTGCAGGCCTATCGTTTCCTCGTGGATTCACGGGACCAGGCGACCGACGAGCGTCTGGACGACCTCGAGGACCCGTATCGTCTGTTCCGTTGCCACACCATCATGAACTGTACGGATGTCTGTCCCAAGGGCCTGAATCCTTCCAAGGCCATCGGCAGCATCAAGGAAATGCTGGTGCGCCGGACTGTATAGGAACTTCGCAGCATGTCTGGCGATCTAACTCATCTGGAGCGTGCGCGCCTGCGTTGGCGCGCACGCCGCGGTTTACTCGAAAACGACCTCATCCTCCAGCGCTTCTTCGACGCCTATGAAGCGGATCTGACCGAGGAGGATGTCGGCGCGCTGACGCGGCTGCTCGAGATGGACGATACCGACCTGCTCGACATCTTCCTGGATCGCGCGGATCTGGCCGGGGCGTATGACGACCCGCGGATTCGCACCCTCGTCGAGCGCATGAAATCGCTGTAAATTTAAGGAAAATCACATGCAGTTATCCGATAAGAAAGCCACGCTATCGTTTTCCGATGGCAGCCCTTCCGTTGAATTTCCTATGTACAAGGGCACCATCGGCCCGGATGTGGTTGACGTTCGTTCCTTGTACGGCAAGACGGGCCTGTTCACGTTCGATCCGGGGTTCAAGTCGACGGCCTCGTGCGAGTCGGCCATCACCTTCATCAATGGCGAAGAAGGCCAGCTCCTGTACCGCGGATACCCCATCGAGCAACTGGCCCACCGCTGCGACTTCCTGTCGGTCGCCTACCTGATCATGAACGGGGAGCTGCCCAATGAGGCGCAGCAGCAGGAGTTTGACAATCTGGTCACGCATCACACGCTGGTGCATGAGCAGATGCACATCTTCCTGCGCGGTTTCCGCAGCGACGCCCACCCCATGGCGATCCTGACTGGCTTGGTCGGGGCACTGTCGGCCTTCTACCACGATTCCACGGACATCACCAACCCGCGCCATCGCGAGATCTCGGCCATCCGCCTGATCGCCAAGATGCCGACACTGGTGGCCATGGCATACAAGCATTCGGTGGGGCAGCCCTTCATCTACCCGCGCAATGATCTGTCCTATACGGGCAATTTCCTGCGCATGATGTTCGCCACCCCGTGCGACGACTATCAGGTCAACGACGTCGTGGAACGCGCGCTGGACCGCATCTTCATCCTGCATGCGGACCATGAACAGAATGCTTCCACTTCCACGGTGCGCCTGTGCGGTTCGTCTGGCACGAACCCGTTTGCCGCCATTGCGGCGGGCGTGGCCTGCCTGTGGGGTCCCGCGCACGGCGGCGCCAACGAGGCCTGCCTGAACATGCTGGAGCATCTGCAGGCCAACGGCGGCATCGCCAAGGTCGGCGAGTTCATGGAGAAGGTCAAGGACAAGGATTCAGGCGTGCGCCTGATGGGCTTTGGCCACCGCGTCTACAAGAACTACGATCCCCGCGCCAAGCTCATGCAGGAAACGTGCCGCGAAGTGCTCGACGCACTGGGCCTGCACAATGACCCGCTCTTCAAGCTGGCGATGGAAGTCGAGCGCATCGCGCTGGAAGACCGCTATTTCGTGGATCGCAAGCTCTATCCGAACGTGGACTTCTATTCGGGCATCGTGGAACGCGCCATCGGCATTCCCTCGTCCCTGTTCACCGCGATCTTCGCGCTGGCTCGCACGGCAGGCTGGATCGCACAATGGAACGAGATGCTCTCCGATCCGGAATACAAGATCGGTCGGCCCCGCCAGTTGTACACCGGTTCGGCCAAGCGCGACGTGAAATAAGCCGTCGCCTGCAAAGAAAAACGGACCTTCGGGTCCGTTTTTCGTGGGCGCTTGCCGGATCGAAAAAGGTGAGGCGGGCTGCTTCGAGCTGGGAAGCAGCCCGCCCGCCGGTTCCTACCCCTGTTCGCCGGCCTCTTGCTGGGCGTCCACCACCGCCAGCGCTGTCATGTTGACGATGCGACGAACAGTGGAACTGGTCGTCAGGATGTGGACGGGACGGGCCGCTCCCAGCAGCACCGGACCCATGGCCACACCGTGGCTGCCGGTCATCTTCAGCATGTTGTACGTGATGTTCCCTGTGTCCAGGTTGGGCGTGATCAGCAGGTTGGCCGGGCCCTTCAGCGTCGAGTCGGGGTAGGACTTCAGCCGGATGGCTTCGGACAGCGCCGAGTCGGCGTGCATTTCCCCGTCGACCTCCAGGTCGGGGGCGCGTTGCGTGATCAGGCGGCGCGCCTCGGCCATCTTGCGGGACGAGGCGGTCGGTCGGCTGCCGAAGTTGGAGTGCGACAGCAGCGCGACCTTCGGTACCACGCCGAAGCGCCGGACTTCCTCGGCCGCGAGAATCGTCATGTCGGCAATCTGCTCGGCGGTCGGGTCCTCGTTGACATGCGTGTCGCAGATGAATAGCGTCTGCATCGGCAACATCAGGACGTTCATCGCGGCGAAAGTCCGGGCGCCCGGCTTCAGGCCGATGACCTGATCCACGTACTTGAGCTGATTGTCGAAGCGGCTGGCCACGCCGCACAGCATGGCGTCGGCATCGCCCCGCTGCAGCAGCATCACGCCGATCAGCGAATTGTGCTTGCGCACCATGGCCTTGGCGATGTCCGGCGTGACGCCTTCGCGCCCCAGCAGCTTGAAGTAAGCATTCCAGGTTTCATTGAAGCGCGAGTCGTCTTCCGGATTCACGATCTCGATGTTCTGGCCCGGCACCAGGTGCAGGCCGAACTTGCGGATGCGCATCTCGATGACGGCCGGGCGGCCGACCAGGATAGGGCGGGCGATCCGTTCTTCCAGGACGGTCTGAGCGGCCCGCAGCACGCGCTCGTCCTCGCCGTCGGCGTAGATGACGCGCTTGGGCGAGACCCTGGCCCGGTTGAAGAGGGGACGCATGAGCTGGCCGGAGTGGTACACGATGCTCATCAGCGATTGCCGGTAGGCATCCATATCCTGGATCGGGCGGCGTGCGACCCCGGAAGTAGCGGCCGCTTCCGCAACGGCGGGAGCGATCTTCAGAATCAAGCGTGGATCGAAAGGCTTGGGAATGATGTATTCCGGTCCGAAGCTCAGATCCTGGTCGGCGTAGGCCGCCGCCATTTCGGCACTGGGCTCCGCTTCCGCGAGTTCGGCAATCGCCTTCACGCACGCGAGCTTCATGTCTTCGTTGATGACGCTGGCACCACAGTCGAGGGCCCCGCGGAAAATGAAGGGGAAGCACAGGACGTTGTTGACCTGGTTCGCGTAGTCGGAGCGGCCCGTGGCCACTATGCAGTCCGGGCGAGCGGCCTTTGCATCCTCAGGGCGAATCTCAGGGTCGGGGTTGGCGAGCGCCAGGATGATCGGATGGCCGGCCATGGAACGGACCATGTCCTGCGTCAGCACGCCCGGGGCGGAGCATCCCAGGAAGACGTCGGCGTCCTTCACCACGTCGGCGAGCGTGCGCGATCGGGTGTCCTGGGCATAGCGGGCCTTGTTGGGCTCCATGTGTTCGTCGCGGCCCTTCCAGATGACGCCCCGCGAATCCACGACAAAGATGTTCTGGTGATTGATGCCCAGTTTGACCAGCAGATCCAGGCAGGCGATGGCGGCAGCGCCTGCGCCGGAGCACACCAGCTTGACCTCGCCCATCTTCTTGCCGACAACCTTCAGGCCGTTCAGGATGGCGGCTGACGAAATGATGGCGGTGCCGTGCTGGTCGTCATGAAAGACCGGTATCTTCATGCGCTCGCGCAGCTTCTTCTCGATATAGAAGCATTCCGGCGCTTTGATGTCTTCGAGATTGATCCCGCCCAGGGTCGGCTCGAGCGCCGCGATGATATCCACCAGCTTGTCGGGATCGTGCTCGGCCAGCTCGATGTCGAACACGTCGATGCCGGCGAATTTCTTGAAGAGACAGCCTTTGCCTTCCATCACCGGCTTGGCGGCCATGGGACCGATGTTGCCCAGGCCCAGAACGGCCGTACCGTTGGTCACTACCCCGACGAGGTTGCCGCGTGACGTGTATTTGGTCGCTGCCGGTTCGCCGTCGGCGTGGATGGCCATGCTGGCGGCCGCGACCCCTGGGGAATAGGCCAGTGTCAGGTCATCCTGGTTGGCGAGCGGCTTGGTGGGCACCACGGAAATCTTTCCAGGCGTCGGGTAGGCGTGGTAGTCCAGCGCCATCCTGGCGCGGTCGTCATTGAGGTTCATAGCGGCTCATGCTCCTGCTTGCTTTTGGCGGGTCCCGGTTGTTTTGTAAAGCCAACGTAAAACGGCGCGAATGCGGCGTTTCAAGCCGTCAAGTGTATACCCCAGTTCCAACCCGGGTATACTTCACCCTTAATACGGCATATGTAAGGCGTCGTACATCAGCCTTCTGCCCCTGCTATCCGCTTATCGGTCGGGCCGAGCCGCGGAAGGTTTCGCAATCTGCATCGTTCGGGTGAAGCACCCGTCAGGTGAAGCATAAATGTCAACGGAACAAGAACTCCAGTCTAATTCCTATCTTTTTGGCGCAAACGCTCCCTACGTAGAAGAACTCTACGAATCGTATCTAGGCAATCCGGGTGCGGTTCCGGATCAGTGGCGCAGCTATTTCGACCAGCTCCAGCATCAACCGGCGGCTGACGGCCGCGAGGCCACGCGGGACCAGGCGCATGCGCCTATCGTTGCGTCCTTC
>DATNAI010000370.1:0-4055 GCA_035572875.1 Castellaniella sp.
AGCGCTGCACGGCCCGGCTGAAATCGCCTTTATCGGCCGGATAGGCGAAGTGGGTTTTCAGCTTAGGAGGCTGGTAGCTCGGTCCCACGCGGAGGTTGGAGGTGATCGGGTAGGGATCGACCACCTTGCCGGGGTTCATGCGGCCTTGCGGGTCCCAGATCGCCTTGAATTCGCTGAAGGCCTGCACGAGCTCGGTGCCGAACATCTTCGACAGGAATTCCGCTTTCGATTGACCGTCCCCGTGCTCGCCGGACAGCGATCCCCCGTAGCGCACGACCAGATCGGCGGCGTCGTTCAGGAATCGGTGGAACGTGTCGATGCCTGCCTGCGTCTCCAGGTCGAAATCGATGCGGGTATGCACACAGCCCTGGCCGAAATGGCCGTACAGGTCGCCCTGGTAATGGTAATCGTCCAGCAGCTTGCGGAAATCGCGCAGGTAAGACCCCAGGCGCTCGGGCGGGACTGCGGCGTCCTCCCAGCCCTCCCAGGTGATGGCCTTGTTGGGGACGTGTGCCGTGGCACCCAGGCCCGACTCGCGCACCTTCCAGATCATCTGTTCTTCGGCCTTGTCGTCGAACAGCTTCATGCTGGGTGCGTCGCTCTTCTGTTTCAGCGCGTGCATGAGCGCATGGGCCTTGTCGTCCGCCTCCGCCTTGGTCTGCCCGCCAAATTCGACCAGCAGCCAGCCGCCGCCAGGGGGCAGCAGCGCGACGTCCTCCGGGTGCAGCCCGATGACCTTCATGTCCTGGATCAGACCGTCGTCTATGCCTTCCAGCCCGATGGGCTTGAAGGACAGGGCTTCCATCACGTGGTCGCCCGCACTGAACACGTCGTCGTACCCCAGGGCCAGCACGGATCGCACCGGGGGGCTGTCGACCAGGCTGACCCAGGCCCGCAGGATGACCACGCAGCTTCCTTCGGAACCCACCAGCGCCCGCGCAACGTTGAAGCCGTTTTCAGGCAGCAGTTCGTCCAGGTTGTAGCCCGACACCCGGCGCGGAATCTTCGGGTAACGCTGCCGGATCAGGTCGGCATACCGGTCCCGCAAGGCTTTCAGCGCGAGGTAGATTTCGCCCCGGCGCCCGCCTTCACGGATGATGGCCTCGAGCTCGTAGTCGGGGGTCGGTCCGACCCGCAGACGCAGGCCGTCGTACGTCAGGATGTCCAGCTCCTGGATGTTGTCGCTGGTCCTGCCGCCCATGATCGAATGCACGCCGCACGAATTATTGCCGATCATGCCGCCCAGTGTGTTGTGCGTGTGCGTGGAGGGATCGGGCGCGAAGGTCAGCGCGTATCGTTCGGCGGCATCGCGCAGGTGATCCAATACGCATCCGGGCTGCACTTCGGCGAGCTTCTGCCGGGGATCCAGTTCGATGATGCCATGCATGTACTTGGAGAAGTCCATGACCACGGCCACGTTGCAGCACTGGCCGGCCAGGCTGGTGCCGCCACCGCGCGACAACACCGGCGCCCCATGGCGCCGGCAGGCTGCTACGGTCGTGATCACATCGTCGATGCTCTTGGGCAGCACCACGCCGATGGGGACCTGCCGGTAATTCGATCCGTCGGTCGCGTACAGTGCGCGGCTGCCGGTATCGAACCGCACCTCGCCCTCGATCGTGTCGCGCAATTCGTGCGCCAGCGCGCCGGCGTATTGCGGCAGCGGCCAGCGCGTCTTCACGTGGGCCGTGTACGGCGGAGCCTCTTTGAGTGCAGGACGCGACGGTCCGTCATTGTCGCGAAGCGTCCCTGATGCGGGTGTGGAGGACATTGTCATCTCCTTTTCCTAGAGCGCGTACCGTTGGGCGTCGGCTTGCTTGAACTCCAGGCCCAGGCCCGGCCGGGACAGGTCGGGGTGCAGGGATCCTCGGATTGGCGACAAGGCTCCATCGAACAGCAAGTGCTCGATGCGGACGTGATCATGAAAGAACTCGATATGCCGCAAAGGTCCGGCGGCGCAGGCGGGATGGACGTGGATCGACGGGGCGCAGTGGGCCGAGAGGGGCAACCCATAGGCCTCGCACAGCGCGGCCGTGCGCATGAATCCCGTGATGCCCGCGCAGCGGGTCGCATCGGCCTGCAGCACGTCCACGGCGCCGGCTTCCAGCATGCGGCGAAAATAAGGCAGGTCGTACCCATATTCGCCGGCGGTGATTTCGATGCCCGCCGGGGCGCGGTCACGCATCAGCCTCAGGCCGTCCAGGTCATCGGATGAAACCGGCTCTTCGAACCAGGTGACGACCGATTCGGCCAAATGCTCGCTCATGTCCAGCGCCTGCTTGCGGCTGTAGGCTCCGTTCGCGTCGACGAGCAGGCCCACGTCCGGGCCGATGGCCCGCCGGGCGACGCTCACGCGCTGCGGATCGCGCCCGGGTTCGCGGCCGATTTTCATTTTGACCCGGGTGATGCCCTCCCGCGCCCAGCCGCCCAGCTGGGCCTCCAGTTTCCGGTCGGTGTACGAAGTGAATCCGCCGCTGCCATACACGGGGACGCTCGGCCGCGCCGCCCCCAGCAGGGTGACCAGCGGCAGCGCGAGCCACCTGGCTTTCAGGTCCCAGAGGGCGATGTCGACGGCGGCGATGGCCATCGAAGCGATGCCGGGACGGCCGAGATTGCGGATGGCGTGCCGCATGGCCTCCCAGCACGCGGGGATGGCCAGCGCGTTCTGGCCCATCAATAGCGGCGTAAACCGGTCCCGGATGAGCGCTGCCGTGGCCGTATCGGCGTAGCTGAAGCCCAGCCCCCATTGGCCGCCCGCGTGAAGGTGTACCACGACCATCGTCGTGGACGTCCACTCGAGTGTGCCATCGGATTCGGGACCATCGGTTGGCACGGTGTAGGCCTCGACCCCGATTCGGTCGATGAAGACGGTCTCGTCCGCCGCCTTGGGAACGCCCGGCGCATCGATGCCTGTGCCCGCCATCTCAGTCTTCTCTGTCGTTGGCGGGGCTCAGGGCGGCCAATGTCTGCTTGACCGACTGCGCGAGCATGCCGCCGGTATCGCTGTCGCCCTTGAGCATCGAGGAAGCAAAGGCGGCAGCCTGCTTCAGGCTGATATGGGGCGGAAGCGGAGGAACGTCCGGGTCTGTGATGGCTTCGATCACGCAAGGCCGATCGGCCGACAAGGCTTCGTCCCAGGCGGCGCCCACCTGGTCGGGCAAATTCACCATGATGCCCTTCAGACCCAGCATTTCGGCATAACGCGCGTAAGGGAAATCGGGTACGTGCTGGGCGGCGTCGTACTTCGGGTCGCCCGCCATGGCGCGCTGCTCCCACGTGACCTGATTCAAGTCACGGTTGTTCAATACCAGGATGACCAGGCGCGGATCCGACCATTGCTTCCAGTAGTCCGCAATGGTGATCAATTCGGCGTTGCCGTTCATCTGCATGGCGCCGTCGCCCACCAGGGCGATGGCCACACGATCCGGAAAGGCGAACTTGGCGGCAATGGCATAGGGAACGCCTGGGCCCATGGTCGCCAGGCCGCCCGAAAGAGAGGCCATCATGCCCCGGCGGATCCGGATGTCGCGGGCGTACCAGTTGGCGGCTGATCCCGAGTCCGAAGACAGAATGCAGCGGTCGGGAAGGCGCGGCGACAGTTCTGAAAACACACGCTGCGGGTTGATGGGCACTGCGTCCATCAGGGCGCGTTTCCCCAACAGCTCCCACCACTCCGACACGTTTTTCTGGATTTTCTCGCGCCACGCATGCTCGGTCTTTTGCTGCAGAAGCGGGATGAGCGCACGCAACGTGGTCGCGCTGTCGCCCACCAGATTGACCTCCATGGGATAGCGTATCGACAGCATCTTCGGGTCCAGGTCGATCTGGACCGCGCGCGCCTGTCCTTCCTCGGGCAGGAATTCGGAATAGGGGAAGCGCGAACCGATCATCAGTAGGGTGTCGCATCCCATCATCATGTCCCAGCTTGGCTTGGTGCCCAGCAGCCCTATCGATCCGGTGACATAAGGCAGGTCGTCGGGCAGCGCTGCTTTGCCCAGCAAGGCCTTGGCCACGCCGGCATCGAGCAGATCGGCGACCTGCATGACTTCGTCAGT